>NZ_JADIZS010000079.1:0-228336 GCF_016704685.1 Candidatus Amarolinea dominans | reverse complement strand
CGCGGCGGGAGACGCTCATGAAACAACCCACCAACCTAACAGCAGGACGTAGATCGGCGCAGTGTATTGCGGGAAGATGGCGTTGGCCGCCGTCGTCGAAAGCTTGGTGGCGGTGATGAACGCGAGCTGCGTGCCGACGTAACTCAGCGCGCCCGCCACTTACGCGCGGCGGGTGGAAGCGGGTCACATGGACATCACGCGCCGACGCCCCCGAAACCAGATCACGATGCCGTCAACGATGCTGCTTGCCAGAATGATACCCATTGACTCCCCGGTCAGCAGCTTGATGAGCAGGCCGCTGGTGCTCCACAGCGCGGCGGTAAAGAAAAAGGAAAAGAACCCGGCGACCGTGCATGGGTTTCCATCACATGCCGCGGAAGTATAGCACCAAGCGCGGCGCGGAACAAAGAATACCAAGCGCCTTTGATCCCCACCATCCCTCGTTCGCTGCTCTGGGTAAAGTCAGGCCTTGGTGTTTGAGAGCACTCAATCAAATTACGGGTCTTGATGACTGTTTCAGATCCCCGCGCCAGCTTCCGCCAGCGCAGCCAAATCTACGGCGTTACTCCAGCAAGATAGCGGTGTTGGCGGCAGACGCCGGGGCGTCGGGTGTGAAGCCAGCCTGCGAGACGCACCAGGCACGCGCGTTCAGGCGCGGCGGCGGCCGCCCGAAACTGCTCCAACTCACTGCAGCCCGACTCGCTTCTGCCCACACTTGACCTCAACCGCCCACCGTGCGCTGTTCTCGGCAAGCGCATCTATCTCGGTCTGACCGTCTGGTAGGCGATATGGCATCGTCGCGTGAAGGCCGACGGCCGATCGAGTGCTTCAACCATATTGATCGCTCCGTTTGATCACTTCCCACGATCTTGACGCCCACCGAAGCCGTCCGCCGCCTGGTAGCCGAAGGTGGAAATGCCAAGTCCAGACGCAAAGCGGCGGCAATCCTGAGCGTCTCGGTCACAACGGTGTTGGCGGATCGGGCGACCAGTGAAGTACGCCCCCCGCCATCGTCAATTTAGCGCTACGCGCCGCCAAATCAAGTAGAATAACAATCAAGCATTTCGCCGTGATCAGAAAGGAGATTTCCGATGGCGAAAGATCGTGTGCAGTGGGTCCATTGAGGATAGGAACATCAGGCGTGTTGAAGCAGAACACAGACTATGCATTGCGGTGCCAGGCTCGCTAGACGTATGAGGCAGCGGTCAGAAAGGTCACAGCAGCTTTAGAGAAAGAAGGCAGGCGGCCCCCTGCCCCCAATCCTGGGGAAACTGAATGCGAAACCCCCAAAATTGGGGGCAGGGGGCCGCCTGAGCTGATACTGCAAGGGAAAAGGGCATGATCCATCAACAGAAAGCTGGCCCAGGCAGGACAGGGCTTTGTGAGCTCAGTGATGACATCAAGCAGCATCTTTATTACCCTGACGCTCCTACTCCCCATGGAGGCTGGACCACTTACGCACACCCGTTGCGAAGGCGACGCGTTCCCCAGCGCGGATTACGTTTCGTTAGAGGCCATCGTCGCCGCCAGTTCCCGCGAGGGCAGGACGTGGCGATCCGCCACTTGCCAGCTTCCGGGATCGCCGGGCCGGTCGTCACGCCGGCAGCGTCGAGGCTACCAAGCACCCGTGGGTGATCGCGGAACAGGCCCGGAGCTGGCACGTGGCTGAACGCGCCAGCGCGCCTGCTCAACGAGCACGGCTGCCATCGCCGACGCCCCCCAGCCTGCGCTGAGGATCAGGAAACGCTCGCCCGGGGCGGGCCGGCGTCTGAAGCGGCGTTGGGCGTTATCGCCCCGGCACCGGCCTGGGAAGGCGTTCTCGCTGCCTGGGCCTGTAACGCCTACCGCCCCTTCGCCTCGGAAGGCAGCCATGCCGGCTTTGCGCCCAACACACCGCTGGGCGCCGAACTCCTGGCGTATCTGCGGCCCCGCCCCGGTCAAATCGGTTGCGACAGAAGTGTGTTCGAACGCCAGACCGCCTACCCTGTACGGTTTTCACTGTCAGCGGGGGGTACGAAGCCGGACTGGCTGGCCGCCGAGCTAACAATGGGCGCCGGATCAGGGGCTGATGATTCCCATCGATGCGGACGTCGAGGGCAGGCCGCAATCTGCCAGCGGCCTTGGAGCTCTTCCGGGACATCACAGCAGCCCAAGCGGGCAATCTGGCCTTGCGGGTGCTGGCGACCGGCGGCATCTGCACAGGCGGCGGATTTACCGCATGCTGCCCGCTGCGCTTCTTGAAGACATGACCTTTAATCGGGCGTTCACCGACAAAGGGCATTTGTGAAAGCTGCCAACCCGGTGCCGGGAAAAATGCATGGCGATCCGCAAATCCCCAGGCGGCCTTATTCGTGCCGCATCGCATGAGCACAAGCCGGAGGGCTATCATGCCCGAGGCGAGGATCAGGATTTTTCGGGTTTCCCGCTTTCCGCGCTCATCGGGACAACGTCGCCGCGCAGTTCTGTTGCGGGCGGTTGATGGAAACTGATCCCCTTTGCCAGCTGCTACGCGCCGTGGCGTTGCTGGCGGTGCTGCTTTACCACAGGCATTGCTGAGCTGCTGGCGCAACCGCCGTACCGGGAAAAATTGCCGTGACCCCGCCGATGCGCTAACACTGGGGTGACAGGCGCTCCGTGCCTTGGATCACCCGCAAAAACAACTACGTGGGCGCGGCGGTATAGCGATCAGGTCTCCGGGCGCCGGCAGAAAACATCCATCGCGCGGCGAATGGGAACCAAGCGCAGCCGCGGAAGATTACGTCCGCCAACTGCGTGAGTCCGCCAACTCAGGCGAGGCTGGCCCGCTTCGATTGGTCTTCCTAGCGGGCGCCACCGGTACCCGCACAGCATCGCTCTTTCCCGGGCTCGGCCCTTGCCCACGGCATCAGAGCGCCCCCTTGCCGTGACGGCCGACTACGAGGACGACCTGCGCAACGGGTGACGCTTTACGCTGCAGGTCTTGAACGCGGCGTCGCCGTGGCCTTCCTGGTCACGCCGGTAGGGATAAGTCGATGCAGTGCCGTGACGCTGACCGTCCCACGCGACCACGCCGCTGCTTCGCCCAACGCATCAACCCAGGAGTGGGGGGAACTGCTGTGGTGGCTCGATCAGGCAGAGCTGCTGCACTCCCGGCCAACCCGCGCAAGGCCTGGATGGCATAGGCGACTTCAATAGCCTGCTCGTGATGGCAGATTCCAATGATCTCTTACCCCAGATTCAGACGAATTTCGCTCAAGCACCGCACGGCCTGAGATGGCAAAGGAATCCGGGCCTTCCGGCGTGATTTCGGCGACCGCGCCGCGTGGCTTTCATCTACCTGGCCCATCCACGCTGCCCCCTGGGGATGGCGTCCTCGCCTTGCCACTCGCAGCGCTCTAGCGTGTTCTGCTGTGGGCCGGTCGAATGGCAGTTCCAAATGTAGCACACATTCAACCGCAAAGAACGCAGAGAACACAAAGAAACGGCAGATCAGACGCAAATCGGCAACTTCTCTGCGTTCTTTGTGATCTCTGTGGTAAAAACCAGGCTACATTTGGAACTGCTGGTCGAATGGCCTGCAGTGCTGTTTTGGGGTAAAATGATCGCCAACTGGTATTTTGTGCCATCTCGCCTACCGAATCGAGCTACGCAATGTCCAACGACCTGACTTTCTTCACCAATGAACCGGGCGCCAGCCTGCTGGATCGGTTCAAGAGCACACTAGCCCATGTCCAGTACTTCGATGTGCTGGTGGGCCACTTCACGCGATCGCAACTGACACGAAGAGGTATCACAGATCTCCAGACGATTGCTGACTTTCAGGAAAAGTACGATCTATTCCGAATCTTCAACTACTCCAGGGAATGCCCAATATCGAGAAAGCGAATAAGTCTTTTGCCGAATGGCTCGATGAGCAATTTCCGTTGGAGGATGAGCGTGGAGCGCACGTGCAACAGCATTACATTCCCGATGTCAAACCATCGCTGACCAGTTTTGGTGACTTCTACGAGGCTCGGCGTGAGCTAATGCGGCAAAAACTCAGGGGATCGTGGGATTGTAAATGAGAATCGCGCTGTCCCATCGATATGGAGAGCTGGAGAGGCAGGTGTCGGGCAATTGGGCATTCGCAGTGAGCCAGTCGGTGCGTCGGGAATTTCATAACCGCTCGACCCAAGTGCCCGGCGCCTTGAGCACCGCCATGTGCGCCAACACCGCCATCGAATGGACCGAATCCACCTGGAACCCGCTGACCGGCTGCACCAAGATCAGTCCTGGGTGCCAGCATTGCTATGCCGAGCGCATGGCGAGGCGGCTCCAGGCCATGGGCCAGCCCAACTACGCCAACGGCTTCCGCCTGACGCTGCACGAACACGCGCTGGCCGCGCCGCTGGGCCGGAAAAAGCCGGAGATGATCTTCGTCAATCCTATGAGCGATCTGTTCCACAAGGACGTGCCTGAAGTTTTCATCCAGCGTGTGTTCGGCGTCATGCGCGAGGCGCATTGGCACACTTTTCAAGTGCTGACCAAACGCTCTGAACGTCTGCTGGAACTGGATCCAACCATCAACTGGCCCGATAACGTGTGGATGGGCGTCAGCGTTGAAACTCAGGACTACACCTTTCGGATTGAGCACTTGCGCTCAACCCATGCCAAAACCCACTTTCTCTCTTTGGAACCGCTGCTAGGGCCGCTCACCCTGGATTTGAGCGGCATCCATTGGGTGATCGTCGGCGGAGAGTCAGGACCAAAGGCCAGGCCCGTGAAAGAGGAGTGGGTGCAGAGCATTCGCCGCCAGTGCCAAAGCCAGCGCGTGCCCTTCTTCTTCAAACAGTGGGGCGGCGTGCGCAAAAAACAGACCGGGCGGCTGCTCGACGGCCGCACCTGGGATGAGATGCCGGCCCTGGCGCTCACCACCTGAGGCAGTCTCGATCCTGGTCCGCAACTACAACCATCAAAGGACAAACCGCACCATGCCTCCCACCAACATCCCCAACCGCTACGACGCCGCCTGCGCCGCCCATCTCAAGCCGATCCGCTGCCATCGAGCAGTTGGGCCTGCCGCCGATCCGGTTGCGCAAGCTGAACGGCATCCTCAACGCCCTGGAAATGCAGATCGAAGACGGCGGCGACAGCCCCAAGTCAATGCCCATCTCCTGGTCGCCCTGCGCCGGCGTCATCCATCAGGTGGGCGTCGAAAAAGCGCAGCCGGTGCTGACCCGCATCGATGCATTCTGGAAGGCCCCGACGCAAGTAGCGCGCTGCGCCGCTTGTCGAAGCCCTCGGCGCCAGTCTGGACGTGGTCGTGGTGCCACGCGAGACATCGGACGCCTACGCCTCAGCGGGCGCCAAACCGTTGCTGGCGACGGGTTGAGTGCAGGCATGCCGAGTCTGCGCAGGAAACCTGAACGACCTGAAATCCCCAATCGCCCGCGGCGAGGACAACCGCCGCCAATTCAAGCAGGACGTGACCAACGCCGACGGCCTGACGGCAAAGATGGCGGCGTTTGCTAACTCCATCATCCGCAATCCGATCCTGGTGTCGTATATCGCCAAGGGCCTGCTGCCCTATCGCGGCCTCGGCTCCGGCATCAAGCGGGCACTGGAAGACTGGCCGGAGATCGAATTCAGCGATGATTACGACGGGTGCTTGTTTACCGCTACGGTTCACCGAAAAGCATTGATTAGTTCGGTGGAACCCGAAATTGATGAGGAAACGACAGAAAGTTCACCGAAAAGTTCACAGAAAAGTTCACAGAAAATCACGGAACTCATGCAGATTGATCCGGCGATCACCATTGCGGACCTTGTGCGCAGCGTAGGCATTACAGACCGAGCTATCAAGAAACAGATCGAGAAGCTCAAGGCACAAGGGCGCATCCGGCGCATCGGCCCGGACAAAGGCGGCCACTGGGAGGTCGTCGAGTGACCATCTTCGTGGTGTTCGAGTAGTTCGTGGCAAATACGTCAGTCCTCTGACTGACACCAAGCTGGCCCGGCGCATGCGCCGGGCCAGCTTATTTGCCGGTTTCACGCGCGTTCCTGCGGTCGCGTCTGTGTCGCCAGCCGTGCGCGGGTGCGCCGCTGACGGTTCAGCGCGGGCACGGAGTAGCGCCTGCTCGCCACGGCCTTCACGGCCAGATTGGGCCAGGAGGCGTCACCGAACAGGCGCGCCGCGTTGGTCTCGTTTTCGGTGAACCGCAGGGGCCCGTCACCGTCGACGTACCACCAGCGTTCCCCCAAGTGGGGATCCACCGCCAGGACTGCATTTTCGGCGATGGCGCGCAGCTCAGGCCGCGCCTTATCTGGCCGCCATGACCAGGTGTTGCGGAACCACAGGTGGGGCAGGATGTGGATGGGCGCCGGGTCTGGCCCGCGGTTGACCGCGGTGATGCGGCACAGGATATCCTCTTCGCCCGCCTTGGCGTACTCGATGAAGACATCGAAGTAACGGCCCTGTTCGAAGGTCTCGCGCAGCGCATCTATCAGCTCGAACTCCGGGTCGCGCTCGTTCCAGAGGCCCACGGCCAGTGCCAGGTTCTGGAAGCGGTTGCTGAAGCCGCCCAGGCCGTCCTCGTTCCAGCGATAGGCCCGCGAGCGGGCGTGGTCGTGGGGAAATACTCCCACGCCGCGCCGCCCGCGCTGTAATCCTCGCGCACCGTGCCCCAGGCGCGGTCGCTGACGTAGGGGCCCCAGTGCTTCCAGTCGGCCCGCCGTGCTTCGGAATCGGCCAGGCGCCGGCCTTCAGCAGTCTCGAATAAGGTCATGGTTGCTCCGCTGTACGCGACAAGTTCAATGGGTTGACGGTTGTGGGGCGGGCCGGGGCCGGCCTTCCCCCCCCCCGCGGGCCGGGGGGCCGCCCCGCCCCCCATTTGGGCCGGGGCCGGGGGGGGGACACCTGTAAAAACTTTTGTTTATAATCAACCCATGATACGCTCGTTTGCCGATGATGAGACGGAACGCTTCTACGCAACCGGCAAGTCGCGCCGTCTGCCTGCCGACATCCAGCGGCGCGCCGCGATACGACTGACGCAGTTGGATGCGGCCACAACCATCGAGGATCTGCGCTTACCGCCGTCAAACCGGCTGGAGGCGTTGCGACATGATTGCAGCGGGCAATGGAGTATCCGTATCAATCAGCAGTGGCGGATTTGCTTCCGCTTCGAGCGCCGCGACGCCCTGGACGTCGAGATTGTTGATTATCACTGAGACGAGGTTACCATGATCCAGAGTCGTTTACCAGCCATCCATCCGGGCGAGTTCCTCCTCGAGACGCTGAGCGAGCTAGGCATTTCCCAGGCGCAATTCGCCCGCGCCATTGGGGTGTCGCCCATGCGCATTTCGCACGTAGTCAAGGGCACGCGCCCGGTCACGGCAGACCTGGCCCTGTTGTTCGGGCGCGCCTTGCGCCAGTCGCCCCAATACTGGCTCAATCTTCAGGCGGCCTACGACCTGAAAAAGGCTGAGACAGCCATCGGCGCGCAGTTGGATGCCGTCGGCGCGCTGGCGCCGGCCTGAAGCGCCGGTCAGATAATTCGGTCACTGCTCAGGCGGCGTACCGCCGTAGGCGAAGCGATTGAAATCGTGCCTGATGGGCGCATCTCATTCGGCGCGGAGCACTGGAAGCGCCTGGTTGCAGGAGACCGGCTCCCCCTTCCCGCTGCTGCTCGACCGGGAGCGCCACCTACCAGGCCTACGAGCTGGGCAGCTCGTTCATCCGGGTATGGCGGGACGTGTCGTGGTGCTGGCCGGCGCGGGCGGCAACGGCGGCGGCGGGATCGCCTGCGCGCGGCACCTGCACAATCGCGGCTTCGATGTCGCCATCGTGCTCGACCGGGCGGCGGCGGCCTTGACCGGCGCACCGGCAGCCCAACTCGCCATCCTGGCTGCGGCGGAGCTGGCGCCTGCCGACCCTGGCGAAGCGCCCGGCCTGGTGGTGGACGCGCTGATCGGCTACAGCCTGGCTGGCGCGCCGCGCGGCCGCACCGCCGAGCTGATTGAGCTGTGCAATACATCGGCCCGCCGCGTGCTTTCACTTGATGTGCCGTCGGGGTTGAACGCGACCACCGGCGAGGCGCCGGGGGCGGTGATCCGGCCGGATCGGACGCTCACGCTGGCGCTGCCCAAGACCGGACTGGCTCGTGTGCCCGGCGACCTCTATCTGGCCGACATCGGCATTCCACCGGAGGTCTACGTCCAGTTGGGGATCGCGCTGGCGCCGTTCTTCGGCCGCGCATACTGGGTGCGACTGGGGTGCCAGGCCGGGGCAGGCGTCTGAACCGTGCTTATCCGAACGCGGCGCGAAAGTCGGCGACCGCCTGGGGGCCGTTGCGTTCCAGCCCGCGGTAGAACGCGGCCCGGTCATGGTCGCGATAGTCCATCTGTAGTTCAGTCATGGTTCCTATTCACAGGGTGTGAATCTTGACAAGTTAGGACACACTGTTATAATACGCATGTATTTATCTGTATTTACATGCGTATTATAATACAAAATGAGGTCATCATGTCCGGCAGCCAGATGGAACAGGCTCGAGCGCTGACCCGCCAGCAAGGCGTGCTGCGCCCGTGCGACCTGGTCGCGCGTGGCCTACCCGGCGCCTACCTGGGGCGTCTTGTGCAGGAAGGACTCGTTGAACGCATCGGTCGCGGCGTATACAGAAGCCGCAGCGTTGAGATCACCGAGCAGCATACGCTTGCCGAGGTGTGTCGCCGCGTCCCCCAGGGCATGGTTTGCCTGCTGTCTGCGCTCCGCTACCATAACCTGACCACCCAGTCGCCGGCTGAGGTCTGGTTGGCGCTCGGCAATTCGGCCCGCGCGCCCAAGACTGATTTGCTGCCGCTGCGCATCGTACGTTTTTCTGCGGCCGCGTTGGCGGCAGGGGTCGAAGAGCACCTGATCGAGGGAGTTCCGGTGCGTGTCTACGATCCGGCCAAGACCGTGGTGGATTGCTTCAAGTTCCGCAATAAAATCGGGCTGGAGGTTGCGCTGGAGGCGCTGCGCGCAGTTGGCGAGAGCGACGCTTCACCTGGATCAACTCTGGCGCTACGCGACCATCTGCCGTATGACCAATGTGATGCAGGCTTACCTGGAGAGTCTGGTATGAAAGAAATTCGTAACCTGAGCCACTCGGTGCATGATCGGCTGCTGAACCTGGCGCACCGCACCCAACTGCCGTACGATTTGGTGCTCGTACGCTATGCGCTGGAACGCCTGCTTTACCGATGCAGGTCGACGTCGGCTTCGGTGACGTGATCACACCGCCAGCCGAGGAGCTAGACTTCCCGACGTTGCTCGACTTCCCGGCGCCCCACGTGCTGGCCTATCCCAAGTCAGTGGTTGTCGCCGAGAAGTTCGAGGCGCTGGTGAACCTGGGCATGGCCAACAGTCGGATGAAGGACTTCTACGATCTCTGGATGCTGGCGCAGCGTTCCATCTTCGATGGCGCGACGTTGTGCCATTTCTGAGTGTATTTCTTCTCCCACCGGCGCAGGCCACTGCCCAGGGGCGAGTGTTTGCCGCGACGTGGGCGCCTGGCGGGCATGCCGGGCGCAGCACGACGCGGTTTCAGTAGGCCGTCGCCCGCGGTTGTTCTTGTGCGGTCACTCCACGTCGCAGCGCTCCCTGGACGGCGGGCCCGGGCCCCGGCCAGATCAATGTCTCCCCCCGCCCGCCCCGCGGGGCCGCCCAGCCCGCTGGCTAGCCAGTCGCGGTTGTTTGGGCAGTTGGCAGGATCGGTATCGCCGGCCGCCAGCATGGATTTGAGGATGTCACGGCGCAGCCGCATCCTTTCAGTCGGCTCTGTTACCATGTCGTAGGCGGCCAACTGGACGACTTTGGCCTGTAGACCGGCGTGAGCCAGCGCCAGCCGGCCGCATCTTCTGCCAGGTCATGCACGGCCCGGGCTGCCTGCACCGCCGTTCTCGATCCTCAAGCGCCATTTGCTGTACGACCGAGACGCAATTCTTGGCCTTGAGCGCGGCCTGGGTGATCGCGCACGCCCAGCTTGCTCAGAATACTGGTGAGGTGGTTCTTGACCGTGCCGGGGTGATGAATAGGCGGGCCGCGATCTCTACGTTCACGTGGCGCCGGGCCGCCGCCCGCCAGGCGCAAGACCTGGAGCTCACCCGGTCGGACAGAGGCTCGGCGGATGAACGGGCCCGCCCCGGCCCCCCGCGGGCCCCCCCCCCCCCCCCCCCGCCCCCCCGGCGCCCCCCCCCCTTTCGGCCGCCCCCCCCTTGCCCCGCTCTGGGGGTTCTGGCGTGCCCCCTCCGTTTCCACTTGGAGGGCGCTTCCCCGCTCCCCCGGGCCGACGCTTCGGGCGCCCGCCCCCCCCCCCCCATCCCGGGGCCGGGGGTTTCCTTTCTCCGGTTCCCCGCCCCTCGGGGGGTCTCGGCGTCCTCCCCCGAACCTCGGGGCGCCCGCCCGTCCCCCCCCCGCCGCCCCCCGGCCGACCCCCCGCTCCCCCGGGGGGCCGGCGGGCCCCGCCCCCTCCCCCCGTCGCCTTGACGATGCGTGCGCGGCGCATTCCACCCCCGGCGGATATTGCGTGGGGCGAACGGGTCGCGGTTGCAGTCGTGGGGTAAGACGGGGCACGTGCAAGGCGTCTATGGTATTGTGTCCGAGGACGACATCGCGATGCGAATCGAGGCCCATGAGGTCCCCGATTCACAGGAATGGTTTGTAGCAAACCCGGGTTTGTGCTATAGTCGTGCTGCCCAAGATGATCCATCAAGACAGAAAGGCAGCCGAAGCCATGCCGCTGGTGCAGGATCACTTGGAGCGCTGCGGGGATTGCCGGGAGGAGTTCGAGACGCTTCTGGCTGCCCTGAGGGCTGAAGAGAGGTAAAAAAATGACCGAACCAACCATCACCGTCTACGGCGCCTACTGGTGTCCGGGATTGTCGCCGCAGCAAACAGTTCCTGGGCGAGCACCAAATCCCCCTACCGCTGGGTGGATATCGAGCAGGACAAGGCCGGCGAGGCCTACGTCCTGGCGAAGAACGCCGGCAAGCGCATCATCCCAACCATCGAGTTCGCGGACGGCGCGCTCCTGGTGGAGCCATCCAACGCGGCGTTGGCGGCGAAACTGGGTCTGAAAATGAAGGCCGAACGCAGCCATTACGACCTGATCGTGGTCGGCGGTGGGCCGGCCGGGCTGACCGCGGCGCTGTACGCAGCACGCGAGGGCATTTCAACACTGGTGATCGAGCGCGCCGCGCTGGGCGGCCAGGCCGCGGCCACCGAGCGCCTGGACAACATGCCGGGGTTCGCCGAAGGGATCGAGGGCGCCAAGTTCGCCGACCAGTTGCGCCAGCAAGCGGCACGCTTTGGCGTCGAGATGTTGCAAGCGCAAGACGTGGCGGGCGTCCGCAGTCATCACAACTACCACTGCGTGGCTACCGCTGACGGCAGCGAGTACAGCGCGTGCGCTCCTGTTGACCACGGGCAGCCGCTACCGTCGCCTGGAAGCGCCGGGCGAGAACGACTTCATCGGCGCGGGCATCCACTTCTGCGCCACCTGCGACGGGCCGTTCTACAAGGGTCTGCCGGTCGCGGTCATCGGCGGCGGCAACAGTGCGGCCGAGGAGAGCATCTTCCTGGCCAGCCTGACCGAGAAGGTGACGCTGCTCGTGCGCGGATCAACTCAAGGCCAGCCAGGTCATCCAGGAGAAAAACGCTGCGCCATCCCAAGATCGAGGTACGCTTCCACACCGAGGTTGTGCGCTTCGACGGCGCGGGCGGCAAGCTCAAGGCGGTCACAATCCGGGACCTTCAGTCTGCCAGCACCGAGGTCATCCACCCCGCTGGCGTGTTCGTCTTCATCGGTCTGACGCCAAACACCGGCTTCCTGAACCCTGATCGAATTCGCCTCGACCGCTGGGGCTTCGTCGTCACCGGGCACGACCTGGTGCATGGCGGCGAGCGACCGACCGGCTTCGAGAGCGCGTGAGCCGGGCATTCTGGAGACCAGCGCCCGGCATCTTCGCGGCGGAGATATGCGCGCCGGCAGCACCAAGCAGGTCGCCTCCGCGGCCGGCGAAGGGGCCACGGCTGCGCTGTTGATTCGCGAGCATCTCAAGAGCGCGTAATCGCGCTCACACACCTCGTTCGGCCGCTGAGCGCGGACATCCCGCCCGCGCCGCTCCTATTCCCGATGTATACTGATAAATGACGCTGACGCTCGCCGTGGAGCGCTCCACGGCGAGCCGCAGGCGCTCAAGGCGCAGGCAGAACAGGCGCCTCCGCGGCGTTGATCTCATCTCCCAGGGCCAGCAGCTCCTCGTTGGCGGGAATGTCGCTCATGTTGTGGCCGTAGTGAACGTAGCGCGCCACACCGGCCTTGTCAATCAACACCTGGGCCGGCATCCGGCCCAACTTGAACAGGTTCACTTCCTGCCCGTAAAGCTTCAGCACACTCGCGTTCGGGTCGGGCAGGCCGATGAACGGCAGCGAATGTTCGGCGAAGTAGGCCGCAAACGTCCTGGCGTCTTCGGGGCCAACCACGACGACTTCGATGTCGCGCGCAACAAACTGGCTGTAATCCTGGCGCAACTGCGCCATGTGCGCGCGGCAGAACGGTCAAGTGAAGGTGCGATTGAAGACCAGCAAGACGTTCTTGTAACCGCGGAAATCGGCCAGACGGACGGTGTTGCCGCGAAAGTCGGCCAGGCTGAAGTCGGGCGCGACCTGGTTGAGGGAGACACGTGACATTTTCATACTCCTGAATTGAAGGTTGTCTTATCTACGCTCGTTGGACGGCGCGCGAGCGTGGCCGGTCACCCCAGGCAATGGAGGAGAGCACTGCTCCAGTATCTGCGCCGGCAGACAGAAAGCCCGTCGTCGGGCATTGCCCCGGATCAAGAAGAACGGATTTGTTTGATTTCGTACACGGCCGAGCAATTCGGCGGACTGCGTTTCGAGACCAGAAATTGATACCCCGGTTCAGCCAGCCGAATTGTCTCGATGGCGCAAGGCATGGTACAATGCCGGAACAGCTATTATTCAAGAGACGCGTGATGGTGTGCTCGCGCTATTGGCAGTGTTGGAAGCGTGGTCGCGTCTCTTGGGCTGGTACGATTACGCTATCAGGCACGATCGCCACGCAGTGTGGGACATGGCTTGGTCGCAGAAGCGCGCCGTGTCAATCGCGCGCCGGCACGTGTTTGACACCGATGGGCGCTGGCTGTAGACAGCCGGTCGAAGTGAGGGCGTCAGTAGAGATCCCCCGATTCTTCATGGATGTGAGAGATGAGAACCACGGCCATCACCGTACTGAAAATCGTGATCAGCGTTGGGTTGATCGCGTGGACATTCAGCCGCGTGCCGCTCGCTGAGGTGGGCAGCCAGCTTGCTTCGGCGCGCCCCGGGTACCTCCTGGCCGCGCTGCTGGTCTTCGTGTTAGCCATGATCGTCAACGGCGCGAAATGGCACGTGCTGTTGCGAGCCCAGGGGGTCGTCATCCCCTTTGCAAGGCTGCTCGAGTTCCAATTCATCGGTTTCTTCTTCAACAACTTCCTGCCCTCAGCCAACCTCGGCGGTGACGTCATGCGCGGGTATGGGTTAGCCCGTCTCACTGACCGCCCGGCTGACGCGGCGATCTCCGTGCTGGTGGACCGCATCGTGGGTTTCCTGGCCTATATGAGTTCAGCTGCCATCGCCGGCATCATTGCCGTGAACCTGGTCGGGCGCCAGGATCTGCGCCAGATGGAAGGGGTAGCCCTCCTGGCGGCGTTAGCGTCCGCGCTGGTGCTGGCGATGCTGCTCAGCCGGCGGCTGCGCGCACTCATCACGCGGCTTTTCGGCTGGCGCCCTCTCGCGCCATTGGCGCGGACATGGGGCCACGTTTCGCAGGCCCTGGACGCTTACCGCTTCCGCTTGCGGGCCGTGGGGATCGCGTTCGGGATTGCCGTCCTCGGCCTCCTATGCACGGCACTGGTCAACTGGCTCGTCTCGCAGGCCATGGGTGGCCAGATGCCGCTGCTTGCCATCTTCTTGTTCAACCCGTTGATCGCGCTGGTCATGACGCTCCCGATCTCCATCGGCGGCCTCGGCGTCAGCCAGGCGGCCTATCCCTTCTTCTATGTCCCGATAGGGGTGAGCGCCGACCACGCGCTGGCTGTCTCGCTGCTCATGCAATTGACGCAGCTGCTCGCCAGCCTGCCCGGTGGTCTCTTCTGGTTACGCACCCGGCGCGCCACAAGAGCCTCTGGCCCTTCTGTATCGGGAATTTAGCGACGTGTGTATGGAAGAAAGAGGATTACAGAGAATGACTTCACGGATTCTATTTGTCTCCCAGGAACTGAGTTACGAGCCCCAGGGCATCATGTCGCTCTCGGCGGTGCTGAAGCAGGCCGGGCATGAGGTGGCGCTCACCGTGGCGACCGAGGAAGACCCGGTGGCGCGGGCCGTCAGCTACCAGCCCGATATCCTGGCCTACAGCGTGATGACCGGCTCGCAGGCGGGGTATCTGGCGTTGAACCAGCAGTTGCGCGCCGCGCTCGCCCCGATCCGCAGCGCCGCGGGCAAGCAGCCGATCTTCTCGGCTTTCGGCGGCCCGCACCCCACCTTCTTCTCCCAGATGATCGAAGAGCCGGGGGTGGATGGCGTCTGCCGCGGCGAGGGTGAGGGCGCGCTGCTCGATCTGGCCGACTGCCTGGCCCAGGGCGCGCTCGGCCCCGAGATGTCGAACTGGTGGTTCAAGCTGGACGGGCATATCGTCAAATCGCCGGTGCGGCCGTTGGTGCGCGAGCTTTCGACCCTGCCCACCCCCGATCGCGCCCTGGTTTATGATCGCCATCCCCAGCTCGCGCAGAGCGCCATCAAGCACTTCATCACCTCGCGCGGCTGCCCGTTCAACTGTAGCTATTGTTTCAACCACGCGCTCCACGAACTGTATCCGCGTGAGCGCCGGCACTACCGCCGCACGGTAGACGATGTGATCGGTGAGGTGCAGACGGTGCGTGCCCGGTGGCCGCTGGAACATGTGGTGTTCGTGGATGATCTCTTCATCGTGGACAAAGTCTGGCTCAAGGAGTTGGCTGAAAAATGGCCGGCTGCCGTCGGCCTGCCCTTTTTCTGCAACGTGCAGGCCAGCCTGGTGGTCAAACAGCCCGAACTGCTGACCTTGCTCAGGCAGGCCGGCTGCCATACCGTGAGCATGGGCATCGAGTCGGCCGACGACCGCATCCGCACCGAACTGCTCCACCGGCGGATGACCCGCGAGGAGATCGTGACCGCCGGCCGCCTGGTGCGCGAGACCGGAATGCACGTCACCGCCACCAATATCCTGGGGCTACCCACCAGCACGCTCGAAGATGACTTCGCGACGATGCACCTCAACAGAGAGGCGCAGATCAGCTACGCCCACGCGTTTCTCTTCCAGCCCTATCCGGGCACGGAACTGGGTAAATTTGCCCGCGACAAGGGGCTGGTGCCCGGCACGCTGGACGATTTTAGCGAGGTCGCCTGGGAACGCTCCATCCTGACCTTCGAGAGCAAGGAGGCCAAGACGCGCGTCGAGCACTTGCAGCGGTTGTTCGGCATCGGCGTCGAATGGCCGCGGCTGGAGCCGCTCATCCGCCGGCTCATCAATCTGCCGCACAACCTCGTGACCGATACCCTCTTCTGGTGGGTCCACAAGCTGCATAAGGGCTACGCGATCTACCGCCGCGTGCATCCGATCAGAATGCACCCGACCGAGTTGTTCAAGCTGACCAGGCACTATATTCGACTGCGAGGCTAGGGGTAACTGCTCAGCCAGGCAGTGAGAATGGTCTCGATAGCGCCCGGAGGGGCCGCCTGAGCAGTTACGACCAGTCCATATTTATGGTACAATTGCGCCGTTGTTCTGTGCTTTTTGTATCCACGTGAGGTGAGCGATGTCATTCCGTCTGGCGGATCGGCTGCTGGCTGCGCGGCGACGCTATTTCGTCGGTCGCATAGCCGAGCGCGAGCTTTTCCGGACGGCATTGGCCGCGGCTGACTTGCCGTTCCTCGTGCTGTATGTCTTGGGGTCGGGTGGCATGGGCAAGTCCTCGCTCCTGCGCGAGTTCAGCAGCATCGCCACGGAGACCCAGGTCCCAGCCTGCTACCTGGACGCACGCAACTTCGAGCCAGCGCCGGAAGCGTTTCTGAACGCGTTGCGGGCGACTCTGCCCATCATGCCCAACGAGACATCGGCGCCCTTTCCGACTGTTGGCGGGGGGCGACAGGTGATCCTGGTAGACACGTATGAGCTGCTGGCGCCGCTGGACAACTGGCTGCGCGAGGTGTTCCTGCCGCAACTGCCGGAGAACGTGCTGGTCGTGCTGGCCGGCCGCAACCCGCCCGCGCCGGCCTGGCGAGCCGATCCAGGCTGGCAGACGTTGCTGCGGGTCTTGCCGCTGCGCAATCTCAGCTCCGAAGAGAGCCGCGCGTATCTGCGGCAACGCAACGTCCCCGAAGATCAATGTCAGGCCGTCCTGACCTTCACCCACGGACATCCCCTGGCCCTGTCATTGGTGGCAGAAACGTTCGCCCAGCGCCCGGCGGTCATCTTTCAGCCGGAAGCTGCGCCCGACATCATCAAGACCCTGTTGGAACAGTTCGTGCAGAAAGTGCCCGGCCCCGCCCATCGCGCCGCGCTCGAAGCCTGCGCGTTGGTGCGGCTGATCAGCGAGCCGCTGCTGGCGGAGATGCTGGCCTTGCCCGATCCCCACGAGTTGTTCGATTGGCTGCGCGGCCTGTCATTCATCGAGTCGGGGCCGTTGGGCCTCTTTCCGCACGATCTGGCCCGCGAGGCGCTGGTGACCGACCTGCGCTGGCGGCATCCCGATTGGTACAAAGAACTGCACCGGCGAGCGCGCAGCTTCTACGTCGGCCGGCTGGGCGCCGAGCAGCGCGATGCGCAGCAGCGGCTGCTGTTCGATCTCGTCTTTCTGCATCGTGAAAACCCGGCCGTCCGGCCCTTCTTCGAGTGGGCCGAGGGGGGCAGCATCCTGCCGGATGCCGCACGCGCAGCCGATTGGCCGGCGCTGGCCGCGATGGTCAGCAAACATGAAGGCGCGGAGTCGGCACGCCTGGCCGCCCATTGGCTGGCGCGGCAGCCCGAGAGCTTCCTGGTATTTCGTGACGCGCATCAGGCGCCGATCGGTTTCATGGCGATGATCGCGCTGGAGCGCGCCGCTCCCCAGGATCTCCAGGCCGATCCCGCGGCGCAGGCGGCGTGGACCTACCTGAACAGACACGCGGCGCTGCGGCCCGGCGAAAGGGCCACCCATTTCCGTTTCTGGATGGGCGAAGAGACCTATCAGGCGGTCTCACCCGTGCAAAGCCTGGTTTTCATCCAGGCGGTCAGCCACTACCTCACCACGCCCGGCCTCGCCTACACCTTCTTTCCCTGCGCGCAGGCTGATTTCTGGGAGATGGTGTTGGCCTATGCCGACCTGACCCGGCTGCCCGAGGCGGGGTTTGTCATGGGGGAGCGGGCTTACGGTGTGTATGGGCACGACTGGCGGGTTGTGCCGCCGGCCGCCTGGCTGATGTTGCTGGGTGAGCGGGAAGTGGGCGCGCCTGCGACGGCCGTTGCAGCGGCGAAATTCGCTGAGCCGATCGTCGTGCTCAGCCAGTCCGATTTCGCCGTCGCGGTGCGGGATGCCTTGCGCGACTTCGTGCGGCCCGACGTGTTGCGCGGGAACCCGCTGATGCGCTCGCGGCTGGTGCTCGACGCGGTCCGCCATGCTGCGCCGGCCGACCGGGCAGTGGCTTTGCAGGCGCTCATCAAGGAGGCCGCTGACGCGCTGCAGGCCTCACCCCGGGATCTCAAACTCCACCGGGCGCTGCATCACACCTATTTTCAACCCGCGCCGACCCAGGAACGCGCGGCCGAATTGCTGGATTTACCCTTCAGCACCTATCGCCGCCACCTGATGGCCGGCATCGCCCAGGTGACGGCGGTGTTGTGGCAACGGGAAGTGGGCGGGTGAAAGGACAAAGGAGGATTCGATGCCGGATCAGGACGACCGCCATGAAACGCTTGCGCGTCTGGCCGCGCAATTGACCGACGCCTGGAATTCGCACGATCCCCAGCGCGTGGCGGCGCTTTGCGCGGCGGATTACGAGGGGGAGAACATCGGTGAAGCCGCGCCGCACCGCGGGCCGGAGGGGATGGCCGCCTCGGTGGCGGCCTACCTGGCGGCGTTCCCCGACATCCATTTCACGGTGGAGGATGCCGTCATTCAGGGCGAGCGCGTCGTCCAGGTATGGCGGGCGCACGCCACCCATAGCGGCCCGTTGATGAACATCCCCAGCACGGGACGGCGCATCGCCGTGCGCGGCGCCTCACTCCTGACGTTCCGAACGGGCAAGCTCTTGCGAGCGACCTACATCTGGGATGTGGCCGGGCTGCTGCGGGAGATCGGGCTATTGCCGGAACTCTAACCCCCTGTTCAGAAGGCCCCTTCGCAAAGTGCGGTTGCCGTTGATGGCAGCCGCACTTTTGTTTCCCCATTCGGCGGCCGGCCGGGGCGCGCAAATGAGCGCCAAGTGAACAAAAAATGATCTGGTGAATGAGCAACGTTCGGGCGTAAGATCAGTCCATCGCTGCCGAGCGCGGCTCGATGATCTCATTCAGGGAGCGTCTACATGTCGGTCCAGGCAAGCGCGACCATGCCGGGCGAGCGTTTAGTGACAGACCTCATCGCGGCCTGGAACACCCATGATCTCGATCTGGCTGCGGCCTTCTTCGCCCCCGATTGTGTGAATAACGATGTGGCCCTGGCCCAGCCGCAGCAGGGTCGCGCAGGCATCCGCCGGGCGCTGGCGGGTTACTTCCAGGCGATCCCCGATGTGACCTTCACGCTGAGTGACCTGATCGTCGCGGGGGAACGCGCCGTGGCGCTCTGGACTGCGCGAGGAACCCATCTGGGCACGCTGATGAACATCCCGGCCAGCGGCCGCCACGTGACGGTGCGCGGGGTCTCAACCTTCACCCTGCAAGAGGGCCAGATCACAAAAGCGGACTTCATCTGGGATGTGGCAGGCCTCCTGCGGGCCATTGGCCTGCTGCCAGAGCTGTGAAGTGAGCAAAAAGTGAGCAGCTTTCGGTCTGGTGATTGACCAGCCGGAAGCAGTAGACTAAGGTGTCTGAGCGATCGGCCAGCACATCAGTGACCGTTACCGATCCACCAAGTTACCAAGTTACCAATTCAGGAGGCATTCCATGTCCAACAAATCCGTCTCGCTCAAGTTCTTCGAAACGTATGGCAATCAACACGATGTGGAGGGGTGTATGCCACTCTTCAGCGAGGATCTTGTCGTCTACACGACCAGTGCGCCAGGGCCGCTGGATCTCGCGGGCTACAAACAGCTCGGCTCTGCCTTCTGCCGGGTTTGCCGACCTTCACGGAGACCGTCCTGGAGCAGTTCGAGGACGGCAATAAGGTCGTGAGTCGGGTGGCATGGAGCGGAACGCACACAGGGACGCTCAACGGCATTCCGCCCACGGGACGGTCCTTCCAAAACGAGTCCATCGTGATTGACACCGTGGTGAACGGAAAAATTGCGGAGCGCCGGGAAGTCAGCGACATGCTCGGCATGCTCCAGCAGCTCGGGCTCATCCCGGGGTAGCAGTCCGCGTGATGGTGCGCGGGGTCTCAACTTTCACCCTGCACGATGGCCAGATCACAAAAGCGGACTTCATCTGGGATGTGGCGGGCCTCCTGCGGGCAATCGGCCGACAATGGCTCTGACCATTTTGCCAATCTACCAATCTGTCAGCTACCAACTCTAGGAAAGGAGAACAATTCCTATGTCAACAGTCGAGACGAACGTGCAGGTCATTCAGAAGGTCTACGAAGCGTTTGGAAGCGGCGACGTTCCAGCCGTTCTCGCCTATGTCGACGAGAATGCCACCTGATCAATCCGTATGGGCAAGGCCGTTTTCCCGGTCAATGGGGCAAACCCTGCCGAGGTCATGCGGAGATCGTGGAGTTCTTTAGGGCCCTCAATGAAGCCGTAGAGGTAAGCGGGTTCAACCCTTCCGAAATTGTTGCACAAGACAGCAAAGTGGTCGTGCTCATCAAGTGGAACGGCCTGGTCAGGCAGACCGGGAGACCCTTTTGATGTCCTCTTGGTGCACATCTGGACGTTGCGCAACGAGAAAGTTGTCGACTACATCGGCCTTGACGACGCAACGGCCTACCCGTTCTGAGAGTTCGACTCATACTACTGGAGGCAAACGATGCGTGGCACACTGAATGATTTCCCGATTGACGTTGAGATCCCATCTGTGACGATCCGCCATGTCGAATGGGGTGGCATGATCATTGAACGTGGCGAGACACGGCAGGAGGCCGACCCAGGGCCGCTGTTCGCCGGCCTGCCGGACGACCGCTGCCAGTGTCCGCACTGGGGTTATGTCGTGAAGGGCCGCATGCGTTTTCGGTTTGCCGACCGGGAGGAGGGCTACAGCGCGGGCGATGCCTACTACGCCCCGCCAGGCCATCGGCCGGTCTTGGAGGCCGGCTGCGAGTATGTCGAGTTCAGCCCGATTGGGCCGTGGGCGCAGACAATGGAGGTCGTTGGGCGCAACATGCAGGCCATGGCGCCCGAACAATAACGGTCTCAGTGGCCCAGGTCACGCTCGTCCCTGTGATTTTGGCGACCTGGGCCGCAGCCACCTTACCAGCCCAGGAGACCGCAGCTATGTCTAAGGATTCCGTGCGCGACCCCGACCGCGTCGCCTACTTCGAGAGTGCTGGCTGGCGAGCCTACTACGACCGCAACTGGCCCCGGGTCTTCTGGCTGATGGTGCAGTTGAACCGGGAGGAGTTTCGCATGTCGCTGCCGACCGCGATCGCTGCAGCGGTTGATATCTTGCGGGCCAGCGTCGCCTTTGCGCCGGTAGACAACGACGCGCCAGGGGCCACCGCGCACCTGCGCCGCTTCTACGACAAGGCGCGAGGCTCTGCCGGTCTGCGGGCCGACGCGAGACTCTGGCGAAACTAGAGATGGACTATTGGGTTGTCCATCGCCGGCTGGCGCTCGAACGCAAGCAAGCGCCGAACCACACAGGCGACATCGAACCGATGGTCGCGTCACTCGCGCGGCTGCACGCCGCGCTGTTCGATGGGCAATCGGAGGCGATCCGCCGGTCGGCGGAGCTGCGAGCGCAGGCCGCCGCGACCGTGGATCGCATCACCGGCGGCTATTCGACCGATGTCGCGACCGATTGGCGGCAGGTCGAGGCGCACCTCCGTGAGGCGTATGGCAGCCTGCGGTGACGCACCTGTCGTATGGGCATTCAATTGGGGATTGAGATGACCACAAAACGCGTCGAGACCGTGATTGTCGGCGGCGGGCAGGCCGGGCTATCAACCAGCTATTGGCTCAAGCAGCATGGCCGCGAGCACGTGGTGCTGGAAAGGGCCGAGCGGCCTGGCCATGCCTGGCGCCAGCGCTGGGACAGCTTCACCCTGGTAACGCCCAATTGGATGTTTCGGCTGCCCGGTGCGGAGTACGACGGTGCCGATCCAGGTGGATTCAAGCCGCGCGACGAGATCGTGGCCACCTTTGAACGCTATGTGGCCGGCCACGCTCTGCCGGTGTCGTTCGGTGTGGACGTGACCGCGGTCGAGCCACTGACCGATCGTCCCGGCTATCGGGTGCGCACGACCGCAGGCGACTTCGAGGCGCAAAACGTGGTGGTGGCCACTGGCCTCTTCCAGCGCGCCAAGATCCCCGCGTTTGCGGCCGGACTGTCGACAGATGTGCTGCAACTACACTCCGAACAATATCGCAATCCCGCCGCCCTCCCGCCCGGGGCCGTGCTCGTGGTCGGCAGCGGCCAGTCGGGCTGCCAGATCGCCGAGGAGCTGCACGGCGCCGGCCGGCGGGTCTTCCACAGCGTGGGCGGCGCCGGCCGTGCGCCGCGGCGCTATCGCGGCAAGGATACCTACGAGTGGCTGACCCTGGCTGGCTTCTTCGACCGCACGCCCGACATGCTCCCCTCGCCCTGCCGCGGTTCGCAGCTAATCCGCACGTCTCCGGCGCGGGCGGCGGGCACGATCTCAACCTACACCAGTTCGCCCGCGCTGGCGTGACGCTGTTAGGCCACCTGACGGGCGCAAGCGATGGCCGGCTCGGCATGGCGCCCGATCTGCACGAATCGCTGACCAAGTCTGACCAGTTCGAGGCCCGTGTGCTCGGCCTGATTGACAGCCATATCGCCCACAATGGGCTGGATGCGCCACCAGCGCGGCTGCCGGCGCGGCGCGACGGCTACGACCAGCCGATCATCACAGAACTGGACGTGCAAGAGGCTGGAATCACGACGGTGATCTGGGCGGCGGGCTACAACTTCGACTTCAGCCTGGTCAAACTGGCCGTGACTGACAGCGACGGCTTTCCGCTGCAACAGCGCGGAGTCACAGCCTACTCCGGCCTCTATTTCGTCGGCATGCCCTGGCTGCACACGCAAAAATCCGGCCTGCTGTTGGGCGTGGGCGACGATGCCGCGTTCATCGCCGGGCATATCGCAGGGGATGAGCAATCAGAAGAGCAATATGGCAACAGAATGAGCAATCAGAATGAGCAATCAGAATGAGCAATCAGAATGAGCAATCCATTAAGAACAGGAGAGTACACGATGTTACTGGTACGTGATGTTTTCCAGGCAAAGTACGGTCGGGGCGATGAACTGGTCGCCCTCTTCGGGGAGATCGCCGAGCATTGGCGACATGGCCAGCACAGTATTGAGTTGCGCGGCAACCGCACTCTGACCGATGCGAGCGGCCCTTCTTCACGGTCGTCACCGAAATCGAAGTGGCCTGATTCGCGGCGTGGCAGCAGTTCATCGCCGAGGAGTTCGCGATGCCGGAGTTCGGCGATTGGTTCGCCCGCATGATGCCGCTGGTCGAGTCGGGCCGGCGGGAGTTCTACAACATCGTGGCGTAGTTCCGTTTGCATCCCACAACCATGAGGTGCCCCTGTAGCCGGCCCTGGGCGGCGCGCTCTGCCATCAGCAGCGGGGCGAACAGAATCGCCGCAATCGCCAGGATGGCGGCCTGCCCCCTTCTGCGTGAAGGATCGGGCTAGCGGGGCGGGTTATTGTCTGTTATCCTCGATACTCCCAAACTTGCCTGAGTTTCCCTGTCACGTATTCGTAGGCTTCGGCGTCCGCCTCGGCATCGCGCCGTAGGACCGCCCCTGCTATGAGATCGGCAACCTGGATCAACGGTTCGCTCCGGGAGCGCTTGACCAGGATGCGCTTGAAGCTACGCGGGATGCTTCTGGCCGTCATGAACCGGCGTAGTTCCGTCCGCTGTGTGGCGGCTGAGCCGAATTCGTCCAGAATCAAGGTTGCGCCTTCACGTTTGTCCTGGGGAATCAGCCGGATCAGCTCAGTCACGAAGTAGAGGTAGAAGTCCAGCCGGGCCGATATCTTACCTTGACAGTTGTCACGTGAAGCGTTACAATCCACACATGATCAGAACGTTTGCCGTCGGTGATGCCTACGAAGTTGAGATTGCGGACTATCATTGAGGTGTAAGAACGATGGCAATCGCGAACACAGATCAACGGCAGACTCCACCCACGCATCCCGGCGAGATGCTGCGCGAGGATTTTATGCCAGACTACGGATTGACTGCCAGCGGACTGGCTGCGGCGTTAGGGCGTATCGCGCCAGACCATTCACGAGCTGTTGCGCGAGGAGCGGGCGATCACGCCGTTGATGGCGCTGCGCCTGGCCCCGGCCTTTCGGCAACTCCGCTGCGTTTTGGCTCAACGCCCAACAGGCCCGGGACCTCTGGGAGTTGGCGCGGCGTAGCCAGGCGGACCTGATGCGCATCCAACCGTTAGCGGTTCCTGCCTAGCCAGCAACACCTCTGGGCGCACGCGGTGTACTCCCCTGGCGCCGCTCTCGAAGAACTCCACATGGAAAAAATCCCTAGAAATTTGCACACGGAGCCTCCAATGCTCGCCGATTGGAACAAGTTCGCCGATCTGTTGACCGCTCTCCTTTACCGTATCAAGGATGTCGGCGGCCTAACGATCGCGGGCATGCAGTTGGATATCGGCCACAGAATGGGCAAGCGGGGCGGCGATCTGGTGGCCAAGTGGCGCCAAGGGCTGCCGGTCGCCCGCCGGCAGGACATTGAAACGCTGGCGCAGACCCTGGCTGTCTTCGCGCAGAACGCCGGCCTGCCCCCGGCGCAATTCCGGGCCGATCTGCACACGCTACTGACCCTGGCCGGCCATCCGCACCCCGACGCGGTGCTGGCTGTGCAGGCTCAGCCTGTGCCGCCCCTCCAGGCGCCCTACGGCCCCTGCGCAGCCCGCAGGCCGGGCCGATTGGGGCCGTGCGCCGGACGTCTCCCGCTTCGTGGGCCGCGCGCCGGAGCTGGCGCAGCTCGACCGCTGGCTGCTCCAGGATCGCCGCCGCCTGCTCGGCGTGTTCGGCCTGGGCGGCATCGGCAAGACCTTCCTGACCCGGCGCGCCGCGCTCGACGCCGCGCCCGGGTTCACAGCGGTGAAGTGGGTTCTCCTGCAGGACGGCCCGCCGCCAGACGAGGTGCTGGCCGAGTGCATCCACTTCTTCTCCGGCTACCGCGACACCGACCTGCCCCCGTCCACGGCCGGCCGCCTCGACCGGCTGCTGGCCTACTTCCGCCAGGCGCGCTGCCTGTTGATCCTGGACAAGCTCGAGGCGATCATGCAGCCCGGCCGGTCGGCCGGCCACTTCCGCGCCGGCTACGAGGCCTACGGCGACCTGCTCGGGACCGCGGCCGAGACCGAGCATCGAAGCTGCCTGGTGGTGATCGGCCGCGAACAGCCGCATGACATGGCGCGCTGGGAGGTTCAGTCGCTACGGGCCGCCTCCCTCCACCTGCGCGGCATGGACGTCCCCGCGGCGCAGGCCATCCTGCAGGACGCCCGCATCGCCGGCGCCCCCGAGGAGTGGGCGGCGCTGGTGGCCCACTACGCCGGCAACCCGCTGATGCTGCAACTGGCGGCCGCGCCCATCCGTGACCTCTACGCCGGCCGGCTGGACGCGTTCCTGGCCGAGGAGCGCTTCGCCTTCGGCGATGTCAACGACCTGCTGGACGAGCATTTCGGCCGCCTGGCAACCGGCGAGCAGGACATCATGCACTGGCTGGCGGTCGAGCGCACAGCCCTCGCCGTGACCGACCTGGTCGAGCACCTGCTGCCCCGCCGGCCCGTGGGCGACGTGCGGTCCACCCTGGCATCCCTCCTGCGCCGCCACTTGACCGATCGCGACGCGGCCGGCTTCTTTCTGCAGGACATCGTGCTGGAGTACGTGACGGACCGCCTGGTGGCGCGCATGGCCGACGAGCTGATGGCCGGGCAGCCCGACCTCTTCCGCCGGGTTGCCGCTGCTCAACCCGGTTGCGGCCGAGCACCGGCGGCTGGGCCAGGAACGGTTTCTCGCCGCGCCCCTGGTCGAGCGCCTGCGCCAGGTCTGGCCGGCGACGGCTGAGCTGCGCCAACGGCTGGGCCACCTGGCGGCAGCGGAGCGGTTAGCCCGGCCCCCCGGCTACACGGCCGGCAACGCCCTGAACCTTCTGCGCCACGCCCAGGCCGACCTGACCGGCGCTGACTTCTCCGGCGTGAGCATCTGGCGGGCCTTCCTGCGGGGCCTCGACCTGCACCGGGTCAACCTGGCCCGCGCCGACCTGCGCGAGACCGTCTTCACCGAAGCGTTTGCCAGTGTGGCCGCGCTGGGGCTGAGTCAAGACGGCGCGCTGCTGGCGGCCGGCGCGGACAGCGGCGAGATCTACCTCTGGCGCTGCCGGGACTTCAAGCGGCTGTTCACGCTCAAGGGGCACAACGACTGGGTGCGCTCGGTCGCGTTCAGCCCCGACGGCCGGCTGCTGGCCAGCGCCTCCAGCGACAAGACGATCCGCCTGTGGGACGTGCTCACCGGCGACTGCCTGCGCAGCCTGGCCGGCCACGAAAACCGCGTGCGCGCGGCCGTCTTCAGCCCGGACGGAACGCTCCTGGCCAGCGCGCCCAGCGACAGGACAGTGCGCCTGTGGCGTGTGGCGGACGGCCGGCTCCTTGCACACCCTGACCGGTCACGCGGAGGTGGCCTGGGCCGCGGGTTCAGCGCGACCGGCCGCTGGCTGGCGAGCAGCAGTTACGACAGGACGATCCGGCTGTGGGACGGGCAGACCGGCGAGCCGCTGCGCGTCCTGGACGGGGCACGCGGACGCGGTCCTGGCCCTGGCCTTTCACCCGATCCACGACCACCTGCTGGCCAGCGGCAGCGACGACCGGACGGTGCGGCTGTGGGACGCCCGCGACGGCGCCTGCCTGCACGTCTTCGCCGACCACGGGGACATGGTGCGCAGCGTGACCTTCAGCCCGGACGGCGCCTGGCTGGCCAGCGGCGGCCACGACCACCGCGTGCGCGTCCGCTGCGTGGCCGATGGTTCGCCGTACCGTCTCTTCGAGGGGCATCACGACGCGATCGAGGCGCTGGCCTTCGCGCCCGGCGCCGATGCGCCCCTGCTCTACGTGGGCAGCCACGATCAGACGATCCACGTCTGGGACATCCGCGGCCCGCAGCGCGTGCAGACCCTGCAAGGACGCAGCGACCGCACGTGGACCGTGGCCTGGCACCCGCAGCGCGCCTGGCTGGCCACCGCGGGCAGCGATGGCCGCATTCGGGTCTGGGACCTGGCGAGCGGGGCGTGCCGCCTCGATCTGCCCGGCCACACGGCTTGGGTGCAGATGATCGCCTTCAGCCCCGACGGCGGGCGCCTGGTCAGTTGCGGCAGCGACAAGACGGTGCGCCTGTGGGACACGGCGGACGGCCGGCCCCTGGCCTCGCATCGCCGCCACAGCCTGCCCGTCGTGATCGTCGCCTGGAGCCCCGATGGACGCCTGGTGGCCAGCGGCAGCGAGGACTCGACCGTCTGTCTCTGGCAACCGGAGACGGGTGAACTGGTCGCTCTGCCGGAGCACCCCAACTCGGTGCGCGGGCTGGCCTTCTCGGCCGATAGCCGTTGGCTCGCCAGTTGCGACGACGATGGCGTGATCCGGCTGTGGGACATGGCAACGCGGGCAGTGGCGCGCTCGTGGATGGTGGGCGCGGCCACGTGGGCGCTGGCGTTCGACCCGCGCGGCGGTCGCCTGGCCCGCGGCAGCCATGACGGCGTGATTCGGCTGTGGGAGGTGGAGAGCGGGGCCTGCATCCGGTCGTGGGACGCGCACACCGAGATGATCGCGGACCTGGCCTATCATCCGGACGGCGGACTCCTCGCCAGCGCCAGCTACGACGCCACCGCGCGATTGTGGGATGCCGGGACCGGCGCGGCCGGCCGCGTGCTGCACGGCGAGACCCGCGTGCCGGCCATCGCCTTCAGCCCGGATGGTCGCCTGCTGGCCGGCGGCAGCCACACCGAGCTGGTGCGTATCTGGGACGTCGCGACCGGCGCAGTCGTCCAGGAGATCCACAGCCCGCGGCCCTACGACGGCCTCGACATCACCGGCGTCGCCGGCCTGACCGACGCGGAGGTGCGGATGCTGAAGCAGTTGGGCGCAGTGGAGCGGTAGGTAGGCCACGGTGGCCTTTGCGGGTCACAGCAACGCTCACCTGACGCTTGCAGGGAATGTCGCGCAGGCGCATCTCGATGAAGAAGGCCTCGTGGCTACTACTTTGCCAACCAGAGCCTGATGCGCTCCTCCAGCGCGCCGATGTCCTCCGGGCAAAGTTGGCGGATTCTTGTGTAGCGACGGGCGGCTTCTGCGCTCAGCTTCTTGCGCCCTTCACCAGGGGCCTCCAGCAGTCCACGTTGCCTGACGTAGGGCAAAAAGAAGGTCTCTTTGGCATCAAGGTCGGCCCGGATGTCCGACCAATTCCAGTCTCCTGGGAGATCGTGTCCGGCCAGCACCCAAACTTCCACTTCTTGCCAGGCGTTCTCGCCCAACAGAACACGACCGACCGGCAACAGTGCGGCGGCTTTTTGTTCCAGTTGATCGAGCGCCGCGCGGCGACCTTCTTTGCCGTCGCGATCCACGCAGAGCAGGAATAGCTGAACTTTCCAATCATACTGCTCGATGATATCCCGGATGCGCTGCCAATTGAGCGCCTGCTCGACGCCTCCCAACAGAGGGTCCTGGCAGACTTCCACCCGCGCCGGCCGGCCTACGGCGTCGAGCATGGCCGCGATGATCGGCTTCAAGACGTATTGATCCTTGCGGAAATCTTCCGGGATGACAAGGACGTTCATATCAAACCTCCTCGTCAGCCATGAAGGACATGATGTTCTCGAACCAGCCCGCGGTCAACAGTTGGCCCACGTCCTTCTGCTCGATGACTCGACGGGCTTCTTCCGGCAGGCTGCCGATGCGGAGGATACGCGCGTCCGGATGGCCCGCTAACCGGTAAACCAACGCAGCCACCTGACGGTTTTCTGGGCTGAGGAGGCGTAGCAGTTGAGGCGAATGGGTGGTGGCAATGACCTGAAGATCGCGTTTTGCCACCCGTTGCTCGATGAGATCTACCAATAGGTGCAGGCGCGCCGGGTGCAGGCCGTTCTCCAATTCCTCAAAAAAGTACAGATGCGCCGGTTCTGGGCCTAGCAAAGCAGCGAGTACGGCCAGAAAGCGCAATGTGCCATCGGAAGCGCTGTACGCCGAGGTCTTTCGCTCATTCTCCTCGATCAGACTGACGAGGACGCGCCCAGTCTGGTCCGGCGGAAACGCAAAGTCAACAACATCCATCGGCGTGAGTTCCTGAATCCAGCCGATGAGCGCCTGCCGACGATTTTCGTCTTCGTAGATGGCCTGGAGAACCGACGAAAGATTCTCCCCGCGGTCGCCCAAGATTGTCTGACCAGGGAGCGAGGGCAGGCGCATGGCATCGAGGTTCAGATCCAGGAAACGCATGGAGTTGAATGAGGCCAGCGCTGTTCTGACCCATTGCCGTACTTCGGCCGCCCGCTCGTCCTTGCGATGCGCGATGCGCTCGCCAATCTGCGACAAGACGGGCTGGCTGGCGATGAAGGTTTCAACGTGGCCTCTGCGATATTGGCCGCCCGGCAGGACGCGCACAGTGAGATGTTGGGGATCACCCTGCGACAAAGGATCACTGCGCGGGTGGGAGTCGAACAGCATGGTTGTATCCGCGTAGAGCGACTCGTGGACGGTACGCGGCTTGCCGTTGCGCCCAGGCTCGACCTCGATGGCGTAGGTTGCTGAGGCGGGGATCAGGTTGCCTTGCCCGTTGGTGGATTCGAAGTCAGCCGTGAGTGCGAACGTTGCAGCGCCCTGGTAGGCGGCTTCTACCGATCCCCCACGAATGCCGCGCCACTGCAGCACGCCGCCTTCGCCCCATTTTTCACCGATGGTATCGGCCAGTGTATAGCCCCGTGCAATGCCGTGCAGAAAACGGAACGCGTCACGCACGTTGCTCTTGCCGGAGGCGTTGGTTCCCATCAGCACGGTGAATGGTCCAAGCCTCAGTTCCGCATCCTTGAAATTTTTGAATCGTTCCAGGCGTAAACGTGTCAACATCCTTCTCTCTCCTGAGATCCGAACAATCCCAACGTGGTCACTCTGCCGCTGCTTGTTCTATCCCGTAGTCGCTTTCGACCAAGTGGGCGGCGGCGTAAGTTGCCAGGCAGTTTGTAGTGAAGACTTTAGTCGTTTCTGCGACCACAGAGCGACTGAAGTCGCTACTACGAAGCAGCGGATCACTTACACCTAACTGCACTAGTTTAGCGGGCGTTGCCTTGAATGTCAATCCAAACCAGGCGCGGCCGGCAATACCAAACGTAACCGCATTTTTCACCACAGAGTATTTCCTTTTCCTTTGCGCCGGCCAGGGATGGTTCCACCTGCGCCAGCCAGCCGGTGTAATATGCGCTGTGCTTGTCCTGGGTTTCCGTGAAATCTTGCGGGGCGGCGCGAAGTTTTTCGTCTGCATACTGGCGCAACACTTCGTGGATGGAGTAGCGCCCTTCCGGGTCGCGTTGCACGAAAGAGCGGTCGGTCAACGATGCCAGCAGGGAAGACGGGCAGTCCGCCACGGCCTGCGCGGCGGGGAGGGTAAACCCGCCGAGAAACGTCGAAAGGCGCAGGAAGGCGTTTTGCTCTTCCGTCGTGAGGCGCGCCCAGGAGGAATCGAAAACCGCGCGCAGGCTTCTTTGTCGTTCGGGAATGTCGCGTTGGAACGTGGCAAGAAAATCCAGGCTGCGGGCGATCTCGCAGGAATTCAACCAGGATGTCGGCGAAGTCGAGCAGGTGTTCGAGATTGTCGAGAACCAACAGGAGTTCGTGCGCCTGAAAGAATTTACCGAACTGCGTTTTGGGACCATCTGTGCCTGAGAGAAGGAGCCAAGGGGAACATCGTTCAGCGCGATCTCCACGCCACCGAAGAGATGGATTTTGAGCTCTTGCATCATGGAGTCCCCCAATAAACGATCTCTAAACGATGCCGTGCTATGATGGGGCAAGTGTAGCACGAATTCGAGAGGTAAGCCAGCACACATGCCTCAGCATTCCAAGAGCCGGCCAGGCCGCTATCGCATCTTCGTGCTCAGCCTGTGGGAGGCGGCCAGCAGCGTCCCCGGCGGACCGGCGGACCGGCGCATCAGCCTGGAAGACCCGCAAACGGGCCGGCGGACCGGCTTCACCTCCCTGGACCAGCTCAGCGCGCACCTGACGGCCTGGATGAAGGGAGGTGAGCCAACAGAACAACACATCGAACGCGAACTATCGGACAACATCGAACAGTAATCGGTTGTGTACAGCCACATCACCATCGGTGTCACAGGGCTGCCGTTCCTGCGGCAGGCGAAGACAGAGTAGGAAATGAGGTTGTCCCGCAGGCTGGCTAACCCCCTGCGGGACGATCAAGATGAATGGCAATTTGCCAAAGGAGATGAACAGATGACCACACCTAACACCCCGCCCGCCGTCCCGCCTCAGGCCCGCTTCTTCCAGTGGGTGCAGGGCTGGGCGAGCCTGATGCTCTGCCACAGCCTCGTCAAGACCGGCGTGATCGAGCAGATGGCCGGCCAACCCCGCACCGTGGATGAGATCGCCGACGCGTGCGGCCTGCACCGGGACACGCTCTACCGCGCCCTGCGCATGACGACCACCCTCGACATCACCGCCCGCGAGGGCGACCGCTACGCGCTCACCAACCTGGGCCGGATGATGCTCAAGGACACGCCCGGCAGCATGGTCAACGGCATTCAGATGATGGGCACAGAAGGCTACCAGCGCCCCTGGCAGAACTTTGCCTACAGCCTGGCCACCGGTGAGAGCGCCTTCACGCATGTGATGGGTATGCCCTTTTTCGACTATCTGGAGCAGTACCCGGAACTGGGCCTGCCCTTCCAGCAGCAAATGGCGATCTATGCCCAGATGACCGACCCCGCTCTCGTGCCGGCGTATGACTTCTCCCCGTTCCGCACTGTCTGCGACGTCGGCGGCGGCCAGGGCGCCTTCCTCAAGCGGGTCATGGAAGCCAACCCGCATCTGCGCGGCATCCTCTACGATATGCCGGGCGTGGTTGCGAACCATGTGCTGGGCGAGATCGATGACCGGGCCGAGGTGGTGGCCGGCAGCTTCTTCGAGCGCGTGCCCTCGGCCGACCTGCTGATTTTGAAAGCCGTGCTGCACGACTGGTCCGATGCGAAGTGTGCGGTCATCCTCGAACGCTGCCGGCAAGCCATGCAGCCCGGTTCGAAATTGCTCATCATTGACCGGGTGATCGCTGAGCCGGTGGACGCGATGAGCGCGTTCTACGACTTGCACATGCTGGTGCAGATCGGCGGACGGGAGCGCACGGCCGAGGAGTTCCGCGCGCTGCTGGCAAACGCCGGCCTGCAGATGCAGCGCATCATCGTCCCGACCGAATCGCCGATGTTCCCGCTGCGTTTAGTGGAGGCGGCGCTGTAGCCGGGCGCTCGCCAAAGGCTCAGGGCAAGTGCTGCCCCTGACCCACGCGGATAGCCAGTTCATTCTCTATGTCCACCAGTGGCCGCTGCGCTGGTACGACCGGCTGATCTGGGCGCTGTTCGGCTTCGGGCCGATGCAGCCCGGTGAGGTAGAAGCGGACTTCGGCCCCCATTTTTACATCGAGAAGCTGATGGAAAACTGCTGCGGCTCCGGCTTCCTGGCCGGCGAGGCCGCGTATCTGATGGCTCGCAAAGGAGGGACGGCATGAACACCCAATTCCGCCGCGAGATCAAGCTGCTCCTGCAAGCCGGGCTGTTGATCTTTTCCTTCACCGTCGTCGTCGGCATCCTCAACGGCCTCGATGCGATGGAGTTCGCCCGCCCGATGCTGATGGCGCACGTCCACGCCGGCACGCTGGGCTGGATCACTCTCGGCTTCATCGCCGCCTGCCTGTGGATCTTCTGTGAGGGGCGAACGGTCAGCGGCTGGCGGGCATCCGCCCCGCGCTGGCTGGGGGTGGTCGCCATCCTGTCCATCCTCTTCTACGCTTACGCCTTTTACACCGGCAACCTGGATCTGCGCCTGGCCGGAGGCAGCCTCACCCTGGCGGCCCTCCTGGGCTTCTACGCCTGGATCGTGGCGATGCTGCGGGGCGCGCCCCTGAGCACGCCTCGGCTGGGCATGGCCGCCGCCGCCACCACCCTGACCATCGGCGCCATCCTGGGCGTGTTGATGGGCATCTGGCTCAAAGGCTGGCTGCCCTCGCTGTCCGATAGCCTGTTCCTCACCCACCCGACCACAATGGTGGTGGGCTACCTGGTGTTGGCAGGCATGGCCCTCAGCGAATGGCGGCTCGACCCGGAGTCGGCGCAGAAGCGGGCCAGCAAAGCCGGCTGGGCGCAGGTGATCCTGCCCTTCATCGGCGGGGTGATCATCACCTTCGGCGCCCTGGCCAACGACCCTATACTGATCGGCCTGTACATCCCCTTCCAGGTCATCGGCATCATCATCTACCTGGTGCGGCTGGGGCCGAAGATGCTGGCCGTGCGCTGGCTGGCGGGCGGCCCCGCCCGGCACTATGCCATCAGCGCCTTCTTCCTCATCGCCAACTTGGCCCTGATCACCACCATGATCGTCAGCTTCATCACCGGCGCCTACGGCGACCCGCCGGACTTCTCCAAGATCCCCTTCTGGATGGTCTTTGCCATGGATCACGCCATGTTCATCGGCGTGATGACCAACGGGCTGTTGGGCCTGGCGGCGGAGCTGGCGAGCGGGCGGCATTCGCTGTGGCCGTGGGCCGATCACGTCATCTTCTGGGGGATGAACGTGGGCCTGGTCGGCTTCGTCGTGGGGTTGATGCTGCAGTCCGCGCCGGTCAAGCAGGTCTTCGCACCGATCATGGGCACGGCGATCCTGATTGCCATCATCACCTATCTGCTGCGCCTGCGCGCCGCGCCGGGAACGGCGACGTAACCGCCTGCGGAGTCAGGTTGAACCCATTCCAATCATTTCATGTAAGGAGATAAGGTCTCATGCAACTCATCTTGATCATCTTGCGCTTGATTCACATCGCTGCCGGCACATTCTGGGCGGGCAGCGCCCTAATGCTGGCCCTGGTCATCCTGCCGGGGGCGCGCAAGGCCGGGCCGGGCAGCGAACGGCACTTGCCTATGGCTGCCATTTCCCAGGCCATGGGCATCGCTTCCATGCTGACCACTGCCGCCGGCCTGCTGCTCTACTGGCTGCTCTCCGGCTTCTCCTGGGCCTGGATCAGCAGCCCCCTGGGCATCGGCCTCACCCTCGGCTCCCTGGCCGGGATCGGGGCCTTCCTGCTCGGCACCTTCTCCACCGCCCCCACAGCGGGCAAGCTCGCCGCGCTGGGCGGCCAGATGCAGGTCGCGGGCAGCCCGCCCCAGCCGGAACAACTGGCGGAGATGGGACGCTTGCAGGCCAAGCTGGCCTCCAGCAGCCAATGGAGCACCATCCTGGCCACCGCGGCGCTGGCGCTGATGGCCGTGGCGCGGTATTTGTAAGAGTGACAACTGCGGCTTGCTCGGCCGCTAGACTGCCGTCTGCAGATGAATCGGCTCGATTCCGGCATAGGCTGCCTCGTTCAGTTGGCTAAGCTCCCAGTTCTCCTGCATGTTGAGCCAGAAGCGGGGATTCTGCCCGAACAGTCTGCCCAGCCGCATAGCCATGTCAGGCGTCATACCCCGCTTGCCGCGGCAGATGTCGCTGATCTTGGATTGCGCCATGCCCAGGCGCTCAGCGACCAGGGATTGGGTGATCTGGTTCTGGTCGAGAATCTCTTGCAGGATCTCGCCAGGATGCACTGCGATCGCTCGTCGTGGTGTAATCGTCATACTAGCCTCGATGTCAGCGCCATGATTTTCGCTGCGGCGCTTAGTGGCAGTCGGTAATTTCGACATTCAGGACGTCGATCCCGTTCCATTGGAAGCAAATCCGGTACTGGTCGTTGATGCGAATGCTGTACTGGCCGGTTCTGTCCTCCTTGAGCTGTTCGAGTCGCCAGCCTGGAAACAGCGTCAGGTCAGCGAGCGCAGTCATCGCGCCCAGCTTGCGGGCATCAATGAAGAGGATTTCCCTGCGGACGTGCTTGTACTCGGCCGCGTCCATGTTGCTGCGCAGCGCGGCCGCCGGCCCATGATATCATGGACCGATCCAAAAACTCGATCTGACAGGCAGCAGGCGTTCAAGACGCAAACATCTCGGCCAGCGTCATCAACACCGTTTCCTGGACCTCTTCCGCGATGCGGCCCAGCCGGCGCACTAACCGGAGCTTGTCAACGGTGCGCAATTGGTCGAGTACCACCTGTCCCTCTTTGCCCTCGAAGGTACAGGGAACCCGGGTTGGGTAAGGCCGGCCTTTCGTGGTCATGGGCGCCACGATTACTGTCGCGATGTGGTGGTTCATCTCGTTTGGCGATACGACCAGACACGGCCGCGTTTTCTGTATCTCGCTGCCCAGGGTCGGGTCGAGAAGAACCAGGTAGACATCGAACCGATCCACCGGGCCAGTTACCATTCCCATTCCTCCTCGTCCCAGGTTGTGGCCGTAAGCTGCGCGCCATCCAGCAGTGGATCATCGCCTGCCATCGCCATCGCAACAAACCCTTTGGCCCAGCCCGCGCGGACGCGGCGCGCCGGCCGGATGGAGATCTGTCCGTCGTGTACTTCTAGCTCTACGCTGTCGCCAATCCCAGCCTGCTCTAACAGCGGCTTGGGGATGCGAATCCCCTGTGAGTTGCCGATGCGCACGATACGCGTCTGTATCGCGACTGTCATAGCTTTCCTCCTCAACAGATGTAATTACATTATAATTACATCAATGACGGGTGTCAAACCGTCAGGGCGGGACATTTCCTCTACGCAATAAGGTAAGGATCGGCATGACAGAGAACTCTTTGCGGAAACAACGGTTACGGCTCAATAACCCTGCGTCCAGCCGGCAAAACAAAAGCGCCTGTGCAATAAATGCACAGACGCCTTTGTTCGAGCGGGAGCGACGGGATTTGAACCCGCGGTCTTCGGCTTGACAGGCCGACATGTTAACCGCTACACCACGCCCCCCTTGTCGAGCTGAACTGTGTTCAACCTGACGAACGGCATCTTACCATGCACGGGGGCTTTCGTCAAGTTTTCAGGCGGCAAAGGACGCGGTCACATCAAGCCATGACGCCCGCGATCCGTTCCAGCGCCTCGCTGATGTCCTCCGCGCTGACTTCGTAGTGAGTCACGGCGCGCAGCCGCCGGCCGCCGACGGTGAACAGGCGCACGCCCGCCGCCTCCAGGGCGCTCTGCAGGTGCGCGGGGGTCATGTCCGGGCGAGTCAGCTCGAACATCACGATGTTGGTCTGAGTACGCGCGGGGTCGGCGGCCAGGCCGGGAATCTGACTCAGGCCCGCGGACAGGCGTTGCGCGTTGGCATGATCGTCCACCAGCCGCTCCACCATCTGTTCCAGGGCCACGATGCCGGCCGCGGCAATCACGCCGGCCTGACGCATACCGCCGCCCAGCAGCTTGCGGTTGCGCCGCGCCTGCTGAATGAACGCGGCCGAACCGCATACCACGGAACCGATCGGCGCGGCCAGGCCCTTCGACAGGCAGAAGGAAACTGAATCAGCGTCGGCTGCCAATTCCCTGACCTCCACGCCCAGCGCCGCCGCGGCGTTGAACACGCGCGCGCCGTCCACGTGCAGCTTGAGCTGATGGCGCCGCGCCAGGGCGCCGACAGCTTGCACATAAGCCACGTCGAGCACCGCGCCGCCGCAGCGGTTGTGCGTGTTCTCCAGGCAGATCAGGCGCGTGCGCGGAAAATGCACATTATCGCCCCGAATCGCTGCCTCGATCTGATCGAGAGCCAACGTGCCGTCCGTCTGATTGGGCACCGTGCGCGGATGGATACCGCCCACCACGGCCGCGCTGCCCTGTTCATAATAGAAAATGTGCGCCTGATCGCCCACGATGATCTCATCCCCGCGGCCGCAGTGCGTCAGCAGGGAGACCAGGTTGCCCATATGACCGCTGGCGACGAACAGGGCCGCTTCCTTGCCCAGCCGCGCCGCGGCCAGCGCTTCCAGCCGCTGCACCGTTGGGTCATCGCCCAGCACATCATCGCCCACCACCGCGTTCGCCATCGCCAGCCGCATCGCCAGCGTCGGCCGCGTAATCGTATCCGAACGTAAATCAATGATCTTCATCACTCATCTCAGCTTGTCAGATTCGCTTCAGCTTCTAACTTCCTCACCACATTCCGATAGGCCAGCGGCTGGCGGCACTGGAAGAGCTGAAACTCCTCGCGCGCCTGGCGCACCAGGTCCAGGTTGATGCGCGCAATGCCGTAGCCTTCGGCGTTGTCTTCCAGGCCGGTGTAGCGTTCGCCGCGCGGGCTGAGCACCATGGAGTCGCCAAAGAACTGGTAGCTCGGCTCCTCGCCCACGCGGTTGGCCGCCGCGACGAAGACCGAGTTTTCGCACGCGCGGGCCACGCAGTAGGCGCGCCATTCGTCCTGATGCGGCAGCTCCCAGTTGGCGCACACCGCCACCACGTCCGCGCCATCCAGGGCCAGGCTGCGCCGCTTCGGGAAAGGCCATGTCCCAGCCGACCAGCACGCCCAGGTTGCCCCATTCCGTCTCGAAGACCGGGAAGCGGAAGCCGTTGCGGAAGGCCAGGCGTTCTTCACCCTTGAGGTGAACTTTGCCATAGCTGCCGATCAGTTCCCCATCCGGCCCGATAACCACCGCGGTGTTGTAGAGCACACTCTCTACTTTGGCCTTGGACACCATGCCGAAGACGACATGGGTGTTGTATTGCGCGGCATCCTTGGCGATGCGGCTGACGGTGGGGCCAGGCACGGTTTCGGCATAGTCGGTGAAGCGCAGGCCGCACTCATGGCCGGTGGTGGTCAGCTCTGGGAAAACCACCAGGTCAACCGGCTGCTCGGTGCAAATTTTGTTGATAAAATCGGACATGCGGCGGATGTTCTCATCAGGCTCGTTCAGAGTTGGTTGGAACTGCACCACGGCAATGGTAATTTCTCGCATGAATCTTTCTCCTCGATGGGTTACAAGATCTTGTTCCAGGACGGGCCAGGTGGGGCCGTCCCAGCCGAAGCGGGTCAGGTCAATGCGGTCGTGCTGATCGAACTCGACACCTTCGTCCTCAAGCAATTGGCGCTGGAGCTCGGCGCTGTGCGTTTCACAACTGGTGGTGACGCGAGCATAGTGCGGGCCAACTTTGCCCAGCACCCGATGCCAGGGCACGGCGCCAGCGGCCTCTTCGTGTGTCAAGCCGTGCAAGGCCCAGCCCACCGTGCGCGCGGCGCGTGGCTCGCCCATCCAGGCCGCCACCTGGCCATAGGTGACCGCGCGGCCGCGTGGAATCAGTCGGGTCAGGACTTTGACGCGCTCGAAAACATTTGCCATCGCTTCCACTCCTCTGGCGTGTTGACATTGACAAAGGACAGGCGCCCAGGGTCGAAGCGCGCCACGTCCGCGGCTGTCACCTGGCACACCTGCACAGCCGCATAAAAAGAGATCATGCGCCGGTCACCCGCCAGCAGATGGCGTTCGACAGCCGGCGTACAACTGGCCGGCCGATAGACGGCGTGCAGCGGCTCCAGCAGGTCGTTCACCTGCGGCACCACCACATCGTACCCCGCCTGCGCCAGCGTCAACATGAAGCCCAGCAGTGCCGGGTTCAGAAAGGGCATGTCGCAGGCCACCGCCAGTGCCAGGTCGCCGCGGGCCATGCGCAGGCCGGAGTAAAGCCCCACCAGGGCGCTGCGCGCGGGCAGGGCGTCAGGTATCAATCGGGCAGCAAAATCGGCCACCAGGAACTGATAAGCCTCAGGGGTGTTGGTCACGACAATCAGGTCATCGGCCAGCGGGCGCAGGCATGCGGCCGTACGCGCAATCAGCGGCTGCCCGTCCAGGGACAGCAGCGCCTTGTTGCTGCCCATGCGCCGGCTTTCACCGCCGGCCAGGATGATTGCCGAGATGCCAGTCATCGTTAACCGCTCCCAAACAAAAGCCCGCTTGACCGATTGGCCTGTAACTGCGCGCCTGGCGCTCGAGTCAGGCGTGAGTCACTCCCCCTTGTCAGCGGGCCTTTGTCAGACATTTGGGCACAAAAAACCGGCGATTGCCAGGCAACCCCGGTATGTCCCTCAGCGCATGCCCCTACCTACGCATGCGCGTCCATGTACGCCACGGCTTCGCCCACGGTGGTAATCGTCTGAGCTTCTTCGTCGCTGATCTCGCCGCCAAACTCCTCTTCGAAGGCCATAATCAACTCAACCAGGTCGAGTGAATCGGCCTCCAGGTCCTTGCGAAAGCTGGCATCCATCGTGACGCGACTTTCGTCCACGCCCAACTGTTCGACGATGATCGCCTTGATCCGATCGTAAGTGTCGTTCACGTGAGAATTCCTCCTTTACGTCTTGCTCGCCAATGATAGCTTGAGAGTCACAGCGGGGCTACTCAACTTAACCTTTTGACTATTCTAGCAGGGTTACTAGGCACTGTCAATTCAGGCACTTGACAAGGCTATGACCACTTGGTAAGATGGTGACGAACTTCATTCGCCTCACGTCTGGAACACCAGATGACAAACAAAGTTACGGAAGGATACAGACACGCCATGCAGGCAGATCGCGGCCAGCCCCACAAGGAGCGCAAGGCCGACCACATTCGCATCAACCTGGAAGAAGATGTCACTTTCCCCAACCTGACCACCGGACTGGAGTCTTACCGCCTGCGTCACCAGGCGCTGCCGGAGCTTGATTTAGGCGCTGTTGAGTTGCAGCACTCTCTGCTGGGCAAACGCCTGTCAGCGCCGCTTCTGATTTCATCCATGACAGGCGGCACCGCACGCGCACAGGAGATCAATCAACGCCTGGCGGAGGCGGCACAGGCCCGCGGCCTGGCCCTGGGTGTCGGTTCGCAGCGCACGGCGCTGGAGGCGCCTGAGACAGCCGTCACGTTCCAGGTGCGCCACGTGGCGCCCGACATCCTTCTCCTGGCCAACCTGGGCGCGGTGCAGTTGAATTACGGTTACACCGTGGATCACTGCCGCCGGGCGGTGGAGATGATCGAGGCCGATGCGCTCATTTTGCATCTGAATCCGCTGCAAGAAGCACTGCAAACCGACGGCAACTGGGATTGGTCCGGCCTGTTACTTAAGATCGCGCAGGTCTGTCGCGAGTTACCCGTACCGGTCATTGCCAAAGAGGTTGGTTGGGGCATCGGCGGTGACCTGGCGCGGCAGTTGTGCGATGCCGGAGTTGCGGCCATTGATGTGGCCGGCGCAGGCGGCACCTCCTGGAGTCAGGTGGAGCTTTTCCGGGCGCCCACCGAGCGCCTGCGCCGCCTGGCCCGCGCCTTTGCCGATTGGGGTCTGCCCACCGCGACGGCCCTGGCCGAATGTCGCGCTGCGCTGCCGGGCGTGCCTCTGATCGCCAGCGGGGGCATCCGCAGCGGCCTGGACGTGCTCAAGTGTGTGGCCCTGGGCGCTGACGCGGTGGGCCTGGCCGGGCCGTTCCTCAAAGCCGCCGCGGTCTCGACCGAAGCGGTCCTCGATACGATTGACACCCTGGTCGAAGAGATGCGCATTGGCATGTTCTGTGCCGGGGCGCGCAACTTGGAACAGCTGCGCGCGCCGGGCCGCTTGGTGCGCGTCGCCTGAGGTGTTGCCACCGCGGCGCGCCATACAGCAAGGAGTATGACAGTCCATGCCTTCTTTTCCCGCTTCTTCTTCTTTCTCTTCCTTTTCTTCATTTTCTTCATTTTCTTCTTTTGCATCCGCCTACCTGCCGCGCGTTGAACTGACCCTGCGCCAGACCCTGGCCTCGCCGCGCCTGGCCGAAGGGACGCACTATGCGATGATGCGCTATCATATGGGCTGGCTGAATGAGGAGTTTCGCCCTGTGCAGGCTAACACGGGCAAGGGTATCCGCCCGCTGCTCTGCCTGCTGAGCTGCGCGGCCGTCGGCGGCGATCCGGTCATCGCTCTACCGGCCGCGGCCGCGCTGGAGCTGCTGCACAATTTTTCCCTGGTACACGACGATGTGGAAGACAACAGCCCGACGCGCCGCCATCGCCCTACGGTCTGGGCGCTGTGGGGGCGACCGCAGGCCATCAATGTCGGAGATGCCCTCTTTGCCCACGCGTTTCAGAGCCTGCTCAACCTGGCGCCCGTCGTGCCGGCTGTGCAGGTCATGGAGACGGTGCAGCGTTTCGTCCATGCCTGCATCGCCCTCACCGAAGGTCAGCACCTGGACATGGGCTTCGAGGCCCGCCTGGATGTCACCACGGATGACTATCTACAGATGATTCGTGGCAAGACGGCCGCGCTGCTGGCGGCCAGTGTGGAGATGGGCGCGGGGCTGGGGGGCGCACAAACGCAGCAACTGAGCGCGCTGCATCACTTCGGTGAGTCGCTCGGTCTCGCGTTCCAGATTCAGGATGACATTCTCGGCATCTGGGGCGATGAACAGAAGACCGGCAAATCGGCAGCCAGCGACATCCTGACGCGCAAGAAGTCGCTGCCAGTGCTGTCGGCGCTCAATGGCCCGCAGGGCGCCGCGCTGCGCAGCCTTTACGCCCGCCCCCGCCTGACCGTTGACGAGGTGCCTGCGGTCCTGGAACTGCTGGAGGCGGCCGGCGCCCGCGCCCACGCCGCGGCGCTGGTAGAAACCTACAGCACGGCCGCGCTGCAGGCGCTGCAAGCGGCGCGGCTGACAGCCCCGGCCGGCGATCATCTGCGCGACCTGGCCCTGCATCTGCTCGACCGCCAGGCGTAATGCGTGAGGCGTCGTGGACGCAAATCCGGTCGGCGCAGGCCGACCTGGCGGCGGAACGCCCCTTCGCCCCGAATTCATTCGGCGGGCCCCTTCGCCCCGAATTCATTCGGCGGGCCCCTTCGCCCCGAATTCATTCGGCGGGCTACGATCCTGTTCCTGCGTAGTGATCCAAGCCGAAAAGCCAGACCCGATAGGCGATGATGAGCAGGGTGGCGGCTACCAGCGGGCTGAGCCAGGCCAGCAGGCTGACATCACGCCCCAGCAGATACGAAGCCGGGTAGTACGAAGCGAAGCCATAGGGGATCAGCCAGGTCAGCAGCAAGCCGATGCCGCGCTGATAGATGGTCAGCGGGTACTTAGCGAACTCGTGCAGTTCGAACACCATGCGCGTGACCGGAATGGATTCCACGATCCAGAACGCAGTGGTGCAGGTGATGAGGTTTAGGGAAATGAAAATAACGCCGCCGCTGAGCACCACAACGACCAGGTAGAGCACCGTCAGCGGCGTCACCACAACGTCGAGCGTGCGCAGCGCGGTGACGGTCAGCGTCAGGCCGACGGCAAAATTGCCGACGCCATCATGGCAGAAGCGGTCGGCCAGCAGGTGAAAGAGCGGGTTGATCGGCCGCACCAGGAAGCGGTCGAAGCCGCCGCTGCGGATATAGTCATGCCCAATGGTCCACAAGTTGTCGGCAAACATGTGATTGATGGACTTTGCCAGCACCACCAGGCCGTAAACCAGAAGGATTTCGTAAAAACTCCAGCCGGCCAGGTTGGGAATCTGGCGCATCACCACCCACACCATCAGCAGACCGGCAGCCTGCTCTGACACCGTGGAGGACGCGCCGATCAGGAAATTGGCCCGGTATTCCATCAGGATTTTCAACCGCTGCAGCAGGAACAACCAGTACAGGCGGCTATAGCGTCGCACCTGTCCCATTCAACCCCCTTGCACCGTGACCGCACGAATGGCGCGCTGAAAGACGAGCCGGGAGGCCACGGCCATCCCCACCAGCCAGAGGATCTGCACCAGCCACAGCCGCGGCGCGCCGGCGAGGGGCGTGATGCCGCTGAGCAGTGAAACCGGCACGTAGAGCGACTGCGCAAAGGGGAGCGCCAGGGTCAGGCTGCGCAGCCAGTCGGGCATCATGTCGAGCGGCACCAGCGCACCGCTGAAAAAAAGGCCCAGGCCGTAGCGCAGATAGCTCCATCCCCACACCTCGGTGGTGTAGAAGGCCAGACAGGCCAGAATCCAATCGAAGAAGAAGATGACAGTAAAGCCGAGGAAGAGCGAGATCGCGAACACGGCCCAGGTAGCCGCGTCGGCCGGCAGGCGGATGCCAAAGATCAGCACCCCCAGCAGCAGGAGGGGCAGCTTGGTGATGAGCGCCACCACGACATCGGTCAGCGATTCAACGTAGTAGCGCGCCTGAAAGTCCACCGGGCGCAGCAGTTCGATGCCGATCATGCCTTCGCGCATCCCATAACCCATCGTAAAGATGAGACGCGTGGCCATGACCGGCGCGAGAATTTGCGCCAGCAGCACGTAGTTGAGGGTCTGTGTCAGGCTGAGGCCGCTGAGGGTGTTGGCGTTCTGATACACCGCGCGCCAGAAGTAGACGAAGATCGTCATGGCGACGATCTGCACGATGAACTCCATCCAGACCCAGATGCGATAGGCCAGGAAGAGTTTCGGCTCCATGGCGGCTAAGGCGCCGTAAACCCGCCATTTCGATTTCAGAAACTGCCAGGTAGAGCTGGGCATGGCTGCTTCAGTCCAACGCGCCGCTGTAGATCTGCTTGATGATGCTCGGCAGGTCTGGCTCGGCCAGTGAAAAATCTACCACGTCGGCCTGATTCATGATGGCCGCGGCCACCTGGCTGGCCGTGGTGCGCAGCCGGTCGAAGCGCAGCACCAGCTTGCGGCCGGCCGCCGCATCATCGGCTGGTACGGGCATCACCTCGGCGCCCGGCGGCGCGGTCAGCGGTCCCACGTCAGCAGCCATCTCGAACGTGATCACCCGGAACTTACCAAAGCGATCCCGGATGGTGCTCAGCGGCCCATCATAGATCAGCTTGCCACTGTCAATGATGATGATGCGCTGGCACAGTTCCTCGATGTCGCCCAGGTCGTGCGTGGTCAGGATGACGGTCGTGCCGTTTTCACGATTCTCCTGGCGGATGAACTCACGGATGCGCTCTTTGACGATCAAGTCCAAGCCAATGGTCGGCTCGTCGAGGTAAACGATGCGCGGATCATGGATCAGCGTCGCGGCCAGCTCGGCGCGCATCTTCTGACCCAGGGACATGTTGCGAATGGGAACCGAGAGCAGCGGCTTCAACTCCAGGATGTCAGAAAACTGTGCCAGGCGCTCCTGAAAACGAGCAGGCTTGACTTCGTAGATCTGGCCGATCAGATTGAGCGATTCGATCAGCGCCAGATCCCACCAGAGCTGGCTGCGTTGCCCAAAGACGACGCCAATCTCACGTGCATTGGCCACGCGCTGGCGATGCGGGTCACGCCCCATCACCTGCACGGCGCCGCTCGTCGCGCCAGGATGCCGGTCAGCATTTTGATTGTGGTGGACTTGCCGGCGCCGTTGACGCCGATATAGCCGACCACTTCGCCTGGTGTCACCCGGAAGTTGATGTGATCTACGGCGACCTTGTCCTGATGTCGCGGCCGAAAAAGCGCCTTGACCGCGCCGCGCACACCGGGATCCTTTTGGTTGATGCGGTAGACCTTGGTCAGGTCTTTGACCTCGATGCTATTCATGGCTAATCATACAACCCGCGGCGCACATTGAGCCGCACCTTGAACACCTCGCGCACCATGGAGACGGTGTCGCGCAGGGCGCTGATCTTGCTTTCGGTCATGAAATACCAGTGAATGGGCACCTCCACCACCTTGTAGCCGCGGCGTAGGGCGATGGCCAGCACTTCGACATCGAAAGCCCAGCCGCCCATGGTTTGGCGCGCGAAGACATCGTGCGCAACAGCGCGGCGAAACAGCTTGAAACCGCACTGCGTATCTTGCAGGCTCGGAATGGCTAAGATGCGCACCAACGTATTGAAGACGCGCCCCATGAGGTGACGATAGTATGGTTCAGCGAAGCGTACCGCCCCTTCGCCTTCGCGTGAGGCAATCGCTACGTCGAAGCCGTTCTGCACCGCGCTGAGGAGCTTGGCCGTTTCTGCGATCGGCATGGCCAGGTCGGCATCGCAGATGAGCGCATAGTCCCCGGCCGCGGCCAGCATGCCCACCTGCACCGCAGCGCCCTTGCCCTTGACCGAATGGAGCAGGCGCACATAGGGATGATCGGCGCAGAAACGCTCGACAATGCCGCTGGTATCGTCCCGGCTGCCGTTTTCCACCACGAGCACTTCGGCCTGATAGGGCTGCTGGCGCAAGAAGGCGTCAATCTTGGAGAGCGAGCTCGGCAGGCGAGACTCCTCATTGTACGCAGGGATGACGATCGTGAGCAGCGGGACAGCCCCGCTGGCCGGCGCCGTAGGCGGCGTGGCGATATCAGTCCGTGATTGCGTCATAGCGGGTTGCATCTACATTTCCCGAGTAAAAGAATCTGACGCCAGTTGTGCCCTAGCCAATGAGATTGAGCAGGGCAAAGCCGGCAAGGAATTGAACCAAGAGCGCCCCGGCCCACAGCAGGTAGGCTCCGGGGCGTTGGCGAGAATAGAGAAGGCTCCCCCAGACCCCGTTCAAGATCAGGGTGGCGAGGCCGATGACCGGAAGCACAAACAACGAGGCCGGTGCGCCCAGACGATCGGGCTGGCCGGCGGCATCGAAATGTAAGGGCAGCGCGGCTGGCAGGCTGGGGAAACGCATGCACAGATAGCCAAAGAGCGCCAGGTTGAGCAGCAGTGTGATCCCCACCATGCCCAGGCCGATGCGGTCGCGCCAGATGTCCCATTGCCAGACAGCAGGCACCTTGCGGCCCAGGCGACGCAGGCGGTTTGGCCCTAATTCGTAGCGTGCCTGGATGGCTTCGATCAAGGCCGCCGGCGCGCTGGGGGACAACGCATAGCCGACTGTATGAGTTCGTTCCCGGTCATGCTGCTCCGTAAAGAGCACCACCTGCTCCGGCGCCGGGCGTGTCGCCAGGCTGACGATGTGTCCCACCCCGCTGACGTCGCCGCGCGTGAGAAATGGGTTGGGCCATTCCCACCAGCGTCCCCGGACATTGGCAAAGCCGCCCCGCTGCATGTGCTGAATCGCGCCTAACGGAATCACCTCACGCAGTGGCCCCCACGCAATCGTCACCGCGTCGCGATCCACCCAGTATTCCAGCGACAGGGTGCTCCACGTGCGATACCCCAGGTAGATCAAGACGGGCAGGCAGGCCAGGACGAGCAGCCCAAGGGCGAAGACCCAACCCGAAATGGGCAGGCTAACCAGCCGGCGCAGGAGTAGCGCGGCGAGAAGCATAACCCCGGCGCACGCCAGCACGCCGCGCCAGGCCTCTGGCGTCGAGGCGGACTTAAAGCTCATGGCGCCTCAAAAGACCGGCGTACACCAGTCGCTGTACTGTGGCACGTTGCCGCGCACGACCTCGAAGTACAGGTCGCGCAGTTCATTGGTGATCGGCCCCATTTTGCCGCTGCCGACCGGGCGCCGATCCACCGACGCAATCGCCGCCACCTGCACGCCCGTGCCGCAGAAGAAAGCCTCATCGGCTACGTACAGCTCGGTGCGGTCAATACTGCGCTCGACCACCGGCAGGCCAAGTTGGGTGGTAGCCAGATCAATCAACGTGCGCCGGGTAATGCCTTCCAGGATGTTGTCGCTGACCGGCGGGGTGATCAGCGTGCGGTTGCGCACGATGAAGATGTTCTCGGCACTGCCTTCTGACACATGGCCGTCCTGGTTGAGCACAATGGCCTCATCGAAGCCGTTCATCAGCGCTTCACTTTTGATGAATGCCGAGTTGACATAGGCGCCGGCCAGCTTGCCACGGGCCGGGATCGAAGTGTCGTCCACCCGTCGCCAGGAGGAGGTGCAGACATGGGCGCCTTCTTCTGACTCGATGTAGCGTCCAAAAGGCACCGCATAGATCGTCACTTCGTCACGCAGATCGTGCAAGCGCACACCGATGATCTTTTCCGCCTTGTACGCCAGGGGTCGGATGTAGATGTCCTGGCGCATCTCCTCACGTCGCACCAGATCAAGCGTGATGTTCATCAAATCATCCGCGCTGAAAGGCAGCTTCATCAGCAGCAGTCGCGTGGACATCAGGAAACGCTCGCAATGGTCACGCAGGCGGAAGATATACAGATTCTGGTGCTCAGGGTTCCAGTAGCCGCGAATCCCGCCAAAACAGGCCGTGCCATAGTGCAAGGCATGCGTCATGACGCTGACCGTAGCCTGCTCCAACGGCACGACGGCGCCTTCAAAAAACGCGTACTTCGTCATTCAGTCCTCCCACCTAATGCTAATCGTCTCAGAATCCCCCGCGCAGGTTGTCCTCCGCCATCGGGGTATCGGCCTTACAATCCCCACGCCGCCAACGCCCCCAGCAGGGCCTGGTCGGTCATGTCCAGCGTCAGCGGCGTCACCGAAATGAAACCCAACGCCAACGCGCCCACGTCGGTCTGGCCGGCCTCGTCGGGAATGCCGCCCGGTGGGTCGCCGCCAATCCAATAGTACGGCCGCCCGCGTGGATCATGGCGCTCGATGAGCTTGTCATGATAGACGCGCTGCCCCAACCGGGTACGTCGCAAGCCACGGATCGCGTCACGCGGCAGCGCCGGCGCGTTCACGTTCAAGAAACTATTGGGGGGAAGCCCATGCGCAAAGATCTGGCGCACCAATTGGGCCGTTGCCGCGGCGGCCGGTTCATAATCAATGGTTGCGCTCCATTCCACCGAAACGGCAATCGCCGGCAGACCGGCCACCACCCCTTCCATCGCGCCGGCCACGGTGCCCGAATAGGTGATGTCATGGCCGACATTGGCGCCCTGGTTGATGCCAGAGACGATCAGGTCAGGCGCCTGTGGCACGAGACCCAGCAGCGCCAGGCTCACGCAGTCGGACGGCGCGCCGGTGGTGGCAAAGGCCGGCGACCCATCGGCCAGCGTCACCTGGCTGACACGCAGCGGCTTGTGCATGGTTTTCGTGTGGCCGGCCGCGCTCCAGTTGCGATCAGGCGCGAAGACGATAATCTCAGCCAGGGGCGCCAGTGCCTGTTTCAACGCCAGCAGCCCCAGCGATTGCACGCCATCGTCGTTGGTAATTAGAATTCGTTTCACATCGTGCCCCTGGGGCGCCTATTATCGGCCAAGTTGGGAGCGCCGTCAACTGGGCGCAGCCAGGCCAACGCGGCCACCCCCAGCTCGGCCGGCGCCGGTTTTTCGTCTGCCGCGCCCAGCCGGACCGGCAGCAGCCATGACAACGGCGCGGCCGTCGCCTTCTTCTTCGCCTTGTGCGTCACCAGGATGGTGATGGGGTCAGTCTTGGTGCTGTTGCCGGCCGAATCGAAGGCTTCGATGTAGATCTGATGGGTCTCCGTGTATTTACCTGCGGCCACGATGGCGCTCATGCCGCTGTGAAAACGCTGAATAATGCGCCCTTGCGGATCAACCACCACCTCGCTGACCACAATCTCCTGCGTGGTGGTCGTGCCGTCGGTATTGGTGATGACCTCCGTGCCCATGACCGGCGGCGAACCGGGTACCGGCTTCAGGTCCAGCATCTTGATCGTCCATTTGATGTTGAACGGCGCCACAGTGCTGGAGCCAATTTTCTGCTGGTCCAGGTAGAAGTCCGCGCGATCCATGGACCAGTTGTCACGTGCATTGGCCGTGATGCTGACCCACTCGTCATCTTCCATCACGTAGAGCTTGCCGGTGAAGGGATGCTCGATCTCGACCCGCGGCGCGGTGTTGTCCACCGTCACCTGGGTGGCGGCCGTACGCGCATTGCCGCTGCCTTCGGTCACGCTCAGGCGCACCGTGTAGAGGCCGTCCAGCGCGGTTGTGTCCCAGAACTCCAGGGTGTCATTCTGCTTCTGATCGCCATGCTCCGGCCCAATTTGCGTCCAGGCGCCGGGGTTCAGGCCCTCCCCAAACTCCACGCGATAGTTACGGAAATCGCCCGCCCGCGCGTTGCCGGTGATGGGCACCAGCCCCTTGACGTAGTTGTAGGTTCCTGGAGAAATGATCGCCACCTCGTCATTGACCGGCCCTTGCCCATAGGCTGTGTCATACTCCGAGGGCGGTTGCGGGATGGCGCTCTCCACCACCCAGTCGGCCGCTTCCGGCGGCAGAATCTGATAGATGCGGCGTTCGATCAACTCTGGCGGCGTATAGGGTGTGGACAGTTTGCCCGTCTCGCGGTTGACCTCGAACGCGCGCCAGACTGTGTCATAGGTCTTTGGCTCACTGCCCTCGATGAAAATCTCGGTGCGTTTCTGTTGGCATTCGGCCGTCGGCAGCAGGCCAGACGGGTAGCAAACGGTCATCTTCCTGATACCAGGAGGTTGCGCAAAAGGCACATCAGGCATGTTGTCCAGGCCATACGTCATCACCTGGTTCCAGATGGGCGCAGCGCCGGTCAACCCGCTGATCTTGTCCATCGGCTCGTTGTCGGTATTGCCCACCCAAACGCCCACGGCGAGTTGTGGCGTATAACCCACCGTCCAGTTGTCATGCCAGTTATTGGTGGTGCCGGTCTTCGCGGCCACGGTGTGCCCTGGGATTTCCAGGTCGTTGGGGCGCCCAAAGGCTGCCCAGCGGGCCGCCGTGTCGGACAGGATGTTGGACATCACGTACGCGACTTGCGGCGAAACCACCTGCGCCAGCTTCGGCTCCTTGTACTCATAGATGATCAGGCCGTTCTTGTCACGCACTTGCAGGATGGACACGGGGTCAAGCGTGCGCAGGCCTTCGGCCTGGCGCTCTGCGGGCACCGCATCTCCGGCCATGACACCCCCATTGGCCAGCAGGCTGAATGCATAGACCATATCGAGCAGCTTGACTTCGCCGCCGCCCAGGGTCAAGGCCAGACCGTAGTAATCGTCGCGCAAGGTGGTGATACCCATCTTGTGCGCGGTGTTGATCACGTTTTTGACGCCGACCTTGCTCAACATCCAGACGGCCGGGATGTTGTACGAGCGCGCCAGGGCATCGCGCAGGAACTGTGGCCCGTGATATTTGCGGTCGTAATTCTCTGGCACATAGGGGGCCTCGGCGTCAGGAAAAACGGTGCGCACGTCCACGATCATGCTGGCCGGGGTGTAGCCCTGCTGCAACGCCGTCAGATAAGTGAAGAGCTTGAACGACGAGCCGGGCTGGCGATTGGAGATGGCGACGTTGACTTCGCCGTCATTCTCCTCATCGTTGTAATCCAGGCTGCCCACCATTGCCACGATCTCGCCGGTGGTGGGGCGCAGGGCCACAACGCTGGCGTTATGCACGTTGTTCTTCTCGCGCACCTTCGCCACCTGGGCGCGCGCCACCTCTTCAGCCTTCTTTTGCAGATCCAAATCGAGCGTCGTGTAGACTTGCAGGCCGTTGCGCCAGATGAAGTAAGGATCATCGGCTGTGTTGTACGCGCGGCGCAGTTCATCCAGCACGTAGAGCGAAAAATGCGGTGCGTCGAGATACTCGAAGCGCTCGGCTGCGCGTAGGCGCACCGCCAGCGGCTTGGTGTCCGCATAAGCCTTGGCCTCCTCCGCCTCGGCTGCGCTGATGTAGCCGGCCTCGGCCAGGGCATCCACCACCTTGCGCTGGCGGCGATAGGCATCCTCCGGGGACTGAATGGGGTTCAGGCCGGGATACTGCGGCAGGGCGCTGAGCATGGCAGCCTCGGCCAGGGTGACATCGGCCGCTGATTTGTCGAAATAGATGCGCGCCGCGGCCTCGACGCCGTAGGCGGCATTGCCGTAGAAGTTATAGTTGAGGTACCACTCCAGGATCTGGTCCTTGGGGTAGCGTCGCGTCACCTCGACGGCCATGATGGCCTCTTTGATCTTACGCGTGTAGCTGCGCTGCACCCGTTCCTCGGGCGGGATGAGCACATTTTTCACCAGTTGCTGGGTGATGGAACTGGCGCCCTGCACAGAGTTACCCTGCAGGTTGGAGACAAAAGCGCGCCCCAGGCCGCGCAGGTTGATGCCTGGATTTTCATAGAAGCTGCGATCCTCCAGGGCAATCGTGGCTTTCGCCAGCCAGGGCGACATCTCATTGAGCGGCAGGTAGGTGCGGTCGCCACGAAAGGGCCGTGGGTCAATGGACTCGTACAGCAGATGCTGGCCCGTGCGGTCAAAGATCTTGACCGTGGCAAAGTCTTCCTGCTCGGTCTCGATGGCCGCCGCGTCCGGCAAGTTCTGCGCAAAGTACACATAGACGCCGGCCGCGGCGGCAGTGGCGGTCAGAGCGCCGCCGCCAAAGATCAGGAAGAAGATAGCCAGCCCGCTCAGGCTGAATTGGAACAACCAGCGCCAGGGGCGCGGTCGCTGGCGGTCATGGCGGCGCCGTTTCTGGCGCCAAAGGATGATTTGTTGCGTGCGATTTGTCATAATTCGATCAAGTCAGTCAGGTAAACCAGGGGAAAAGCAGGCATACGCCCGCCGGTGTAACGCAGGACAGCCAACGCCGGTTCCAGGCCCCCCGGCCAACCCGCCCATGCACATCATGTCAGCTCGAAGCCTTCGTGCAAGGCCGGCACAGCGACGTTGGCGATACCCAGTTGGCGGATGCCATCGGCCAGGGCATTGGCCGACTCCGGTTCACCATGCACGAGGAAGACCTGGCGCAGGCGCGGCCGTTCCATGCGGCCAACCCACTCCAGCAGATCACGCCGGTCGCCATGCGCACTGAAGCCCTCGACACGTTCGATGGTGGCGCGCACCGTGTGGGCCTCGCCAAAAATGCGCACCGGCGAGACGCCATCCAACAGGCGCCGGCCGAGGGTGTTCTCAGCCTGAAAACCCACAAAGAGAATGGTGCTGTTGGGGTCGCCGATGTTGTTGCGCAAATGGTGCAGGATGCGGCCCGTTTCTGCCATGCCCGACGCGCTGATGATGATGGCCGATTCACGCAGGAAATTGAGCGCCTTGGAGTCCTTGACCTCACGTACGTAGTGCAGGTTCTTGAAGCCAAAGGGGCCGCCGCGCCCCTCGGCCTGATCGAGCAATTGCCGCGTTTCGGCGTCGTAGCACTCCGGGTGCAACCGGAAGACCTCCGTGATGTTCGTAGCCAGCGGGCTGTCAATGTACACTGGCAGATTGGGAATCTCAGCCTCTTCGGTCAGTGCGTAGAGCGCATAGAGCAGTTCCTGTGTGCGGCCCACGGCAAACGCGGGCACGATGATCTTGCCGCGCCGCCGAAACGTCTGCTTGATAATGGTAGCCAGGTGGTCCTGGGCCTCGACCGGCGTTTCGTGCAGACGGTCGCCATACGTGCTTTCCATAATCACATAGTCAGCCGTCGTCAGCCGCGCGGGATCACGCAAAATGGCGAGGCCCTTGCGGCCGAGGTCGCCGGAGAAGACCAGGCGCGAGGTGCGGCCGGCTTCCTGGCAGTCCAACTGCACCATGGCCGAGCCAAGGATGTGCCCGGCGTCGAAGAATGTGAAGATGACGCCGGGTAACAGCTGGGTTGGGCGCTCGTAATCGGCCGTCATGAAATACTTGAGGGTGGCCAGGGCGTCGGCGCGTGTGTAGAGCGGTTCCACCGGCGGTTGCCCCTCGCGGGCGCGACGTTTATTGACAAACTCCACGTCGCTCTCCTGAATGTGGCCGCTGTCTTGCAGCATGGAAACAGACAGGTCGCGCGTCGCAGGCGTGGCCCAGATTGCGCCGCGAAAACCCTGCTTGACCAGGTTGGGCAGGTTGCCGGCATGGTCAATGTGCGCATGCGACAGGATGACGGCGTCAATCGTGGCTGGGTCGAAAGGGAAATGCAGGTTGCGCGCGTAAGTTTCGGCGCGCGCCCCCTGGTAAAGTCCGCAGTCCAACAGCAAACGTTGGCCATTGACCTCGATCAGGTGCATAGAACCGGTCACCGTTTGCGCGGCGCCGTGGAATGTCACTCGCATTGGGAATCCTTCTTGATACTATGCTGCAAGCGGGAATAGACTTCACTTTTCCGCCTAAGGAAACAGGCGCAATTCGTGCCCACTTGCAGTATAGCGGTCTCGTTCAGCGACGGATGTCGAGCGTGAGGGGGCTCAGGGCACATGGCTGAGCACGGTCAGAATTTCGGGTCCGTACAGATCTTGTTTGGCGGGACCAAAACCGTCACACGCGGCCAGGTCGGCCAGGGTAGTCGGGGCATGGCGGGCAATCACCATCAGCATCTCGTTGGTCATGACCACATCGGCATCCACGCCACGCGCGGCTGCGCGTGCGGTGCGCCAGGCGCGCAACGCCTCGTAGCGGGCGGCGGCGCTTTCGTCTGGCCGCACCAGGTGCTGATGGGCACGCTTGGGCGCCACCGGCGCGGGGCCGGCCGCAGCCTTCTGCATGGCCTGCACCAGATCGGCGCCAAAACGGCGCATGAAGCCTTCGTTGAAGCCGGACATCGTCAACAGTTCGTTGAGTGAGGCGGGCAGGCGTTCGGCCAGGTTGATCAGCGTCTGGTCGGACAGCACCTTGAATGGTGGCTGATCGAGCATGCGCGCCTTCTCCTCACGCCACAGGTAGGCCACGCGCAGGGCCGCCAGCCGGCCGCCGTCCAAACTACGCGCATCGCGCAGCCGCCAAAAGCCGTCAGGGTCGAAAGGACGATGCACATATTCGATAGAGGTGACGCTGGCAAAGGCATCCTGTGCTTCGGCCAGGCGCCCGCGCTGGCTCAATTCCTGCTCCAGGCGCACGCGCAAATCGAGCAGGTAGTGGGTGTCCAGGCGCGCATAGGCCAATTGGGCACGCGTCAGGGGACGCTTGCCCCAGTTGGCGCGCTGCATGCGCTTGTCCATGATCACGTCGAACTGTTTTTCCAGGATAGCGCCCAGTCCCACTTCGGGCCAGCCGAGGATGCGGGCGGCCCATAAGGTGTCGAAGATATTCACGAACGCAAACCCATAATCACGCTTCAGCATGAGAACATCGTTCTCCGCGGCGTGAAAAATCTTCAACACCTGCGGGGCCGCAAACAGCGCCGCGAGCGGGCGCAGATCTAACTCGATGGCGAGCGGGTCAATGATATAATCGCCGATGTCATGCCCATTGATCCCCTGTGGCTGCCGCACCGACAGTTGAATCAAGCACACCTTATGAAAATAAGCGAAGAGGCTGTTGGCCTCGGTGTCAACTGCCACCGCCTCGGCAGCCAATAGCTGTGGCAGCAAGGTATCGAGTTGGGCTGTGGTGTGAATGACGATCGGCGGCGGCAGGCTAAGTTGTGCTGATTGAGGCGCCGGCTGCACAGAGCCGACAAAACGGCGTGACATGGCGATTCCTTCGACAGATTTTTTCCCAGGCAATAGTCGTCATTATCGCAGATTTGAGCAGGATGTCAAAGTTGTTGGCTTGCCAACTCAGAATAATGTGGTATACTTCTTGCAGTTCCCCCTGTGCTGCAATGCTTTGCCAACAGATAGGAGGCGCCCCAGGAAGATTCTCATCATCCGACTCTCATCATCTGACTCTCGTACCTAACCGGTAAGGACGTTGGAACGGTTTTGGCTCTTAGCCCTGCCCTGCCAGGAAACACGGAATCCACGGTGATTTCTAGCCTTCACCCTCTGGCCCGTTGTTGCAGCCTGATTATTTTTGCGCCGCGCATCCGAGCAGCATCGGCAACGGATGTCTCCGGCAGTGGCGACCGCATAGTTCTGTCTGACGTCCGCACCACAATTCGCAACTCAATCTCAATTCGCAAGGAGCTGCATTTCAATGGCTAGTGTAACGTTCGAACATGTTTACAAACGATGGGGTGATGTCACCGCGGTCAACGACCTGAGCATCAGCGTCGAAGACAAGGAATTCCTCGTCTTCGTTGGCCCTTCGGGCTGTGGCAAGACAACCTCATTGCGCCTGCTCGCCGGTCTGGAAGAGATCAGCGATGGCACGATCAAGATCGGTGAGCGCGTCGTCAACGATGTGCCACCCAAAGACCGCGACATCGCCATGGTGTTCCAGAGCTACGCGCTCTATCCCCACATGAGCGTCTACGACAATATGGCCTTTGGCCTCAAACTGCGCAAGATGCCCAAGACCGAAATTGACAAGCGTGTCAAGAACGCGGCAGACATCCTGGGCATTCTGCAACTGCTCGACCGCAAACCCAAGCAACTCTCCGGCGGTCAGCGTCAGCGTGTGGCCGTTGGTCGCGCCATCGTGCGTGAGCCAAAGGTCTTCCTCTTCGATGAGCCGCTCTCCAACCTGGATGCCAAGCTGCGCGTGCAAACCCGTGCCCAGATCAGCAAGCTGCATCGCCAGTTGGGCACCACCTTCATCTATGTGACCCACGACCAGGTCGAGGCCATGACGATGGCCAGCCGCATCGCGGTCATGAAGGATGGGCTGCTGCTGCAGATTGACTCACCGCAGAATCTGTACGACCGACCGTCCAATGTCTTCGTGGCCGGCTTCATCGGCAGCCCCTCCATGAACTTCTTCGAGACCACGCTGGTGGAAACCGATGGTAAGATGGTCGTGGATGGCGGCACCTTCCGCCTGGATATTCCAGGCACTCGCGGCGAAGACATGCGCAAGCATAAAGGCCAACAGGTGATCTTCGGCATCCGCCCGGAGGACATTCACGCCCGCGGCTATCAGCCGCAGGATATCAGCCCGGCGCCGCTGCAGGCCGATGTGGATGTTACCGAACTGATGGGCAACGAAATTTTCCTTTACCTGCTCTCAGGCAAGAAGCAATTCGTCGCCCGCGTAGACCCGCGCACCCATACCGTGGCCGGTGACAAGATTGACGTTGTCTTCAACATGGACAACGCACATTTCTTCAATCCCAAGACGGAACTCGCGCTGCGCTAACAACCTGTCCCAACACCTGTCCTGGCCGATCTCCTGACCGAGCCAGGACAGCATCGTCAATGCGCAACAGAGGTCAGATCGCCGTTCCCGCCGCCACCGCGAGGGGACGGGCATCTGGCCTCTTTGATTTCCTGGACACCTTTGTGACCCAACAACTCGTCAGCGTCATTGCCACCGTGCTCAACGAAGGCGACGCGGTTCGCCGCTTGCTCGACAGTCTCCTGGCGCAAACCCATCCGGCCGATGAAATCATCATCGTGGACGGCGGTTCGCAGGACAACACCGTCGCCATTCTGCGCGCCTACCAGGATCGCCTGCCGCTGCGCATCCTGGTGGAGCCGGGCTGCAACATCAGCCAGGGGCGCAACCGTGCCATTGCCGCGGCCCGCCATGAGATCATCGCCTCCACCGATGCCGGGGTCTGGCTGGAAGCGGGCTGGCTGGCCGCCCTCCTGGCTCCCTTTACCCAACCTGGCGCCGCAGATGGAGCGCCCGTGGAGGTGGTGGCCGGTTTTTTCCAACCCGACGCCACGACACCCTTCGAAATTGCCCTGGGCGCCACCGTCCTTCCTGCGCTGGCCGACATCGCCCCGGCCACCTTCCTGCCTTCCAGCCGTTCGGTCGCGTTCACGCGGGCAGCCTGGCAGCGAGCCGGCGGTTATCCTGAATGGCTGGACTACTGCGAGGACCTGATTTTCGACTTTCGCCTGCGTGAGGTGGCTGGCCCCTTTGCCTGGGCGCCGCAGGCCGTGGCGCACTTTCGGCCACGCAGCACCTTGACGGCTTTCTTCAGGCAGTACTACCGCTATGCCCGCGGGGATGGCAAGGCCGACCTTTGGCGCCGGCGCCATGCCATCCGCTACGCCACCTACCTGATCGCGCTGCCAGTCCTGCTCGGCCATGCCCTGTGGGGACGCACCGCGCGCGGCGCCGGCTGGTTGGGCCTGCTGCTCGGCTTTGTGGCCTATCACCGCCGCCCCTGGCAGCGCCTGCGCGTCGCGTGGGAACCGCTCACATGGCCGCAGCGTCTGCTGACGCTGGCGCTTGTGCCGGTGATTCGGATTGTGGGCGATGTGGCCAAAATGATCGGTTATCCCGTTGGCGTCCGCTGGCGTCACGATCGCCGGTTTTGACCGCCCTCACGCGTCGTGCTAGAATTCGAGTCGCACGAGGAACCATGCTCGATTTAGCCATCATCATCGTCAACTACAATACATGCGCGCTGCTACGTGACTGCCTGAACTCCGTCTTTGCCAGCGAGGGCGATACTTCATACCGGGTGTGCGTGGTTGACAACGCGTCAGCGGATGGCAGTGTGGACATGGTGCGCCGCGAGTTCCCGCAGGTTGATCTGATCGCCAGCCCGGTGAATGGCGGCTATCCCTACGGCAACAACGTCGGCCTGCGTCACCTGGGGTTTCATGACCAGGCAACCGACGGCGTCAGCATGGCGCCACGCTTTGCTCTTCTGCTCAACCCTGACACCATCGTCCCGCCAACTGCGCTGGCTGACATGCTGGCCTTTTGCGAGGCGCGGCCTGACTGTGGCGTGGCCGGGCCAAAACTCCTGCGGCCGGATGGCAGCCTTGACCTGGCCTGCCGGCGCTCGTTCCCCACACCGGCCGTTTCGTTCTATCGCATGGTGGGCCTCAGCAAACTCTTCCCTCGCAGCCCGCACTTTGGCCGCTACAACCTGACCTACCTCAGCCCGGATGTCGTCACCGAGCTTGATTCTGTCGTGGGCGCGTTCATGCTGGTGCGCGGCGCGGCGATCGCCCAGGTGGGCCTGCTGGACGAAACGTTTTTCATGTATGGCGAGGACCTTGACTGGGCCTTTCGGATCAAAGAGGCGGGTTGGAAGGTGTGGTACAATCCGGCGGTGACCGTCCTGCACTACAAAGAAGCAGCCAGCCAACACAGCGACAAGGCACGCCATGAATTTTATCGCGCCATGGCCATCTTCTACCGCAAGCACTATGCGGCGCAGACCGCCTGGCCCATACATATCCTGGTGCTCGGGGGAATAACGCTGCGTGGCGCCCTAGCTATGGCCGGACGCAGATTCAAGGCCTGGCGCCAACGTCGCCCACACGCGGCCCGCACGTCGGAACAGGCAGGAGCATAACAGGTGGGAGCGCTAGGAGCATCAGGAACGTTGGGAGCATCAGGAACACAATGAAGCGTTCACAGTTCACGCTGGTCGTGGTGATGATCACCATGGACACCTTAATGACCATAGTGGCCTTCTTGTTGGCCCACCGTCTGCGCATGGCCATCGCGGGGGATAGCGTCGGCCCCGTGGTCAACTATCTGCCCATCCTGCCACTGCAAGTCGCCAGCATCCTGATCGTTTTTCTCATGCAGCGGCTCTACTACCGGCGTCACAACGCGCCTTACCTGGACGAATTCTACACCCTCTTTGGCGCCGTTTCCATTGCGACGCTGATGAGCGTCGCGTTTACCTCGCTCCTCTTCCGCGATCAGATTGACTACCATCGCTGGATGATGATCTACCTGTGGGCTTTGACCCTGCTCCTCGTCACCCTGGGCCGCATCCTGGTGACACGCGCCCTGCGCCTATTGCAGGCGCGTGGCATCGGTCAAGGCCGGGTCCTCCTGATCGGAACCGGGGATGCGGGGCGCATGATCCTGCAGAAGATTCTACACACGCCCAACCTGGGCTATCACATCGTCGGCGTGGTGGATTCCAACGTCAGCGCCGCGCCCGTGGAGGCAGTGCCGCTGTTGGGCACACCGGCCGACATTCCACAGATCATCGAAGACTATCGCGTGGATGAGGTGATTGTGGCGTTGCCCGAAGCCAGTCATCAGGAAATCCTGGGCATTGTCTCGATGTGTGAGCGCGAAAAAGTGAGTATTCGGGTCTTCCCCGATGTCTTCCAGATCATGGCCAATGAGGTCAGTATCAGCGACTTTGGTGGCCTGCCGCTCTTGACCGTGCGCGATGTGGCGCTGCGCGGTTGGAAATTGGCGCTCAAACGCACGGTTGACGTTGTCGGCGCCAGCTTGACGTTGCTCTTTATTTCGCCCGTGATGATGTTGACCGCTCTGCTCATCAAGCTGGAATCGCCCGGCCCGGTGTTCTATGTGCAGGAGCGCATGGGCCTGGATGCCAAACCGTTCCCCATGCTCAAGTTCCGCTCCATGCGCGCCGATGCCGAGACCAATGGCCCAGGGTGGACGGTGAAGAACGACCCGCGTCGCACCCGCTTTGGGGCGATCATCCGGCGCATCTCGCTCGATGAGCTGCCGCAGTTCATCAATGTCCTGGTCGGCGACATGAGCCTGGTTGGTCCACGACCGGAGCGGCCGGTGTATGTGGAGCAGTTCCGTCAGCGCATCCCGCGCTACATGGACCGCCACCGTGAGAAGGCCGGCCTCACCGGTTGGGCGCAAGTCAACGGCCTGCGCGGGGATACGTCCGTGGTGGAGCGCACCAAGTACGACGTCTGGTATATCGAAAATTGGTCACTGGCGTTGGACTTCAAGATCATGATCCAGACGGTTCTCAACGCCGCGCGTCGCAACAACAACGCCTATTGAGCCTGGAACGCGACCAAAATAAAAAGCGAGGCGCACCGATTTGGGTGCGCCTCGCTCTTTGAGTTGATGAAGCGGCTCGCTCGACGTTGTCTCAGGTCGGTAAATGCTCAATACTCGACGAACTTGGGCAGTTCCTTAGCCTGGTTGACCCAGTCTTGTACCATCTGCTGGGTGGGAGTGCGACCCACCAATTTCTTGGCCGCGTTCACTTCCAGCAGCTTGGCAAACAGGTTGTCTGCTCGACGAGTAGCCAGTTCTTTGACGGTGTCCACACCAGCCTCTTCGAGCAAATTGGAGTAGGCAGAGCCAATACCCCGGATACGAGCCAGGTCCGCGCGATTCACCAATTCCAAAATATACTTGGGATCCGCACCGGTCTTGCTGGCCAATTCCTTGCGGCCGACCAGCGTACGACCAACATCCAGCAGTTGGTCACTATCCTTCATTCCATGCTCACGCAGGCTGCTATGCAGGTCAGTCGTAATACCACGTAACTCTGTCATGCGCACTTTCATTGTCTCATTTCCTCCCGTCTGTCAGTTTATGGGTGAGGCAGCAGCGGCCAGTTTGGGGACGGCATCGCGTTGGGCGTCGTCTCGCTCACCCTGGTTCTTCACGCTCACTGGTGATGAGAAGCCGAATTCTGCGTCACCAGGTCCATCAACTCACCCATGTTTGTTGGTTTCTTTACCGTTTCAAGGTTTGCTCCCAACTGCTGGGCGTTGCACGATGATAGCCAAAGCACCTTTCAATCCATATTACATCCGATAGGGGGCATCTTCATGCTGCAGATGGATGCGCGCATCGCTGGTCGTTTTGCGGGTATCTTTTCAATAATCCGGGGTAGGGGCATGGCCTTGCGCCTGCCCGCGTGGGCGACCGCAAGGGTGCGCCCCTACTGACTCCCGGGCCAGAGATGTTGCTCCTACGAACCCTCAGGGCTGTGACGCTGAACGTGAGGCTGATGACGTGCTCACGGGCGCTGCCGCCCGCCCGCGGCCAAAGCGGCGCCGATTACGCCGGCGCCCACTCTGTCCCGCACTGTCGCCATCGCGACCGTTGGTGTAGCGGCCATAGTAGTAATAGTTGTAGTAGTAGTAGCCGGCCCCACGGGTGGGTACGCGGTTGAGCAGCACGCCGATGACCCGTGCTTTGACCTGTCCCAGGCTGGCCAGGGCACGCCGCGCCACCTCGCGTCGCGTGTGCGCCGCATCCAGAACCAACAGCACGCCGTCGGTGTGGGTCGAGAGGATGGCGGCGTCGGCCAGGGCAACCACCGGCGGCGTGTCCAGAATAACCATGTCGGCATGTGCATTCAAGGCGGCGATCAGGTCCTTCATGCGTGATGATCCCAGCAATTCCGCCGGATTGGGCGGTAGCGGGCCGGCCGTCAAAACGCGCAACCCGGGAATCTGGGTCTCTTGCAGCAAACCTTCGACAGAGGGGTGATCGGCCAGCAGGGCGCTGGTCACACCCACGTTGTTGGTGAGATTGAACACGCGATGCAGCCGAGGGCGGTGCAGGTCGGCATCCACCAGGATGACCTGTCGCCCGGCACGGGCCACGGCCGCGGCCAGGTTGGCCGAGGTCATGGATTTGCCTTCGGACGGCGCCGGGCTGGTGACCATCAGGGTGTGCAGCGGGCGGTCCACGGAGGCGAATTGCAGGTTGGTGCGCAGCACACGGTAGGCCTCGGTGGTGGCGGAATGATCGTTGATGAGGGGAGCCAATTCATTGCCGGGAGTAACCTCATCCATGACTGGCACCGCGCCTAGCGTGGTTAGCCCCAGGGTCTTCTGCACCATATCCGGGCTTTTGAAGGTGTCATCCAGGTATTCGAGCAGGTAGGCGGCAGCGGCAGCCATCACAAAGCCAACGGCGGCGGCCAAGAGGATGATGATGAGGCGATCAGGCCCGATCGGTAAGTTCGGGGGCTGGGCCGCCTCGATCACGCTCAGTTGGTTGAGCGCACCGCGCTGGGTGTTGGCCAACAGCGCGGCGTAGTTGGACTGCAACGAATTGAGTTTCTGCTGCAGGCCCGTGATCTGGGCCTGGGTGTCAGCAATCTGACGGGCGCTGAAGAGGCCGCCCAGTTCTTCTTGCTTCTTGGCAACATCCTGCTGCGTATCGGTGATCTTGACCTGGAGGTCATCCAACTGATTGTTGATGAAAGCCTGGCGGTCCTGTGTCGTTTGATCAGAGGCTGTGGGTGTCTGCAAAATCAGTTGCTTGGCCAATTCATTGGCGACGGCCGCGGCCCGTTCGGGGTTGGAGTCTGTGACCACAATCTCCATGAGCTGTGTGTTGGGAACCACACGCACCCCGTAGTCGGGGACCGACTTGATGTTGAGGGCCTTGGCCGTTGCGCGGCGTACCGTGCTGCGCTTGGCAATATCCGTGTATGTCGTAGCCAGTTGCTGCGTCAGGAAAAACTCGTTGCCGCTCGGGTTTGGGTTCTCGATGGCGCGACCAACGAGCAACGTGACCCGTGCCTGATAAATCGGCGCCTGGCGGCTGGTGATCAGATAGCTGGCAGCAACGGCAATCACCGTCGCTGCCAACAACAGCCACCACCAGCGACGCAAGGGGAGCAGGTACTCTTTCAGTTCCACAATGATGCCTCACAGCCAAAACAGATGGGGATTAACTATCGAATAGCGCGCCAGCAGCAAAAAACCACGGTGGCCATTGCGACGCCCGGCATTTGTGCCATTGCTGACAGGATTACTTGAGCCAAATTGGGTCCCAATCCTGGTAGGGAGAGCTAATCATAACTCGTTGATTGCTGCCGTCGGCGTTCATGATCCACAACTGGCGCCGCCCCGTGTCGCGATTCGACCAGAAGACGATTTGGTTGCCATCAGGCGACCACGACGGGTGCTTGTCCCATTCCCAACTGTTGATGGTCAGCCGCTTCAGGTCGGTGCCATCCACATTGATGACGAAAATTTCGTCATTGCCCGGATTCTGCGAGACGAACGCAAGCCGATCGCCACGTGGGGAAAAGGCCGGATCGAAGCTCCAACCGCTGCCGTTGGTAATTTGACGTGTCGTGTTGAACTCGTTGTCCTGCACATGGACCTGCGGCACGCCCACCGTATCGTTCTGTACGAAAGCCCGGTAGCGGCCGCTGACCGAGCGCATTTCGTTACGTTGAGCCGCGTTGAAGGGCCAGCCCTGGGTCACCCAGACCAGGCGGTTCACCGAGAGGTCAATCATATAGTACTCGGTGACCTCCTGGCGATCGCTGCGGAAGAGGATGTTGCCAATCATCGCGCGAGGCAATGTAGCCGGCGCCGTAGGAGTCGCCGTGGCCTGAGGGGTGGGCGTCACGCGATCAAGGTAAACCAACAGTGGCAGCGGCGTCGGCGTGATCGGAATGTAGGGCAGGGGGGTGTAGGTGCCGGTGGTCACCGCGACCGCAGTCGCCTGGGCCGCCCGGTAGACAGCAGTCGCGCCGTTGATTGGCGTGCCGGTTGAGGTGGCGATCAGCGGCTGCGGGGTGAACGGGGTAATGGTGGCAAGGACCACACTGTACGGGAACGGAGTGGGGGTGCCGTTGGCGCGTGCGTTGGCCGTGGCCGCCACGATTTGCGCGGCGGCCGTGAGGACGTTTTCAGGAACCACGGTAGGCCGCACGATGATGGGGGTAATGGCGTTGGTCGGAATCGGCGTCAGAGTACCGGTGATGATGGTCACCGCGGTGGCATAGGCGGCCTGATAGGTGGCGGTGGCGCCGTTGGCCGCGACCGATGTGCTGATGACAACCGGCGGCAAGCCTTGCAGGGCAGCCTGCGCCTGGGCGGTGGCCTGGTTGCGCGGCGTAGGCGTGGGCGTCACCAAATTGTAGGGGGTCGGGGTGTTCGTGCCCACCGTGGTCGCCACATAGGTGGCGGTGAGGGCATTGGCCGCCACCGTGAAGATGTTGGCCGGCGTGGGCGGCAGGGTCACGACGATGAAGTTGCGCGTGGCGGCGGGCGGCGGCGTGGCCGGCGCCGAGGCCAGGCTGAGCACCATCTGCGGGCCGTTGCCGGTTGAGGCAGGGCCGCTGCCTGAATCCCAGGCAAAGAGAGAGTTGGCGCCGCCGGCCGGCCCCAGGATGCGCACAATGACCGATGTGGTGCCATTGATGACCTGCTGGCTCAACCAGGTCTGGGCGCCGCTATCCAGTTCCCAACTGTTGACTTGGGCGGTTTTCAGGTCGGCGGCATCGAGGGTAGGAAACAGGCTCACAGGTGCAGATGCATTGAAAATAGTCTGAAAATCGGCACGCGGCAGGTCACGAATGGTGTCTCCGCTCAGAAGTTGTACCGACCAGGCGCCGCCCGCTGTGGCGTCGAAGCGCTGTTCATTCAACCCAACGAGGCGCAGAGTGGCCTGGCGAATGGGTGCGCCGCGGGGCATGCGCGTCAGGTCGAAGCGGATGGCCGCGATGAAGACCTGGCTATCGAAGAAGCCTGCATAGAGGAACGAATCGCCGAGGTGGTTGCCCCGTTCTTCGCTGCTCACCCACCAGCCGGCCTCACCAGGCTGCGCCGGTATGGTCAGCACCTGGCCCCCCGCTTCGGGCGTTGGCGTAAAGAAACGGGTGGGGGTCGCACGGTCGGCCGCCGGCGTTGCCGCGGCCGGGGCGGGCGTTGCCGTCGGTGCGACGGCCGCGGTCGTCTCACGGGTCGGCTCCGTGCTTGCAATCACAACAACCGCCGTGGGCGTTGCGTTTGGAAAGAGCGAGTCTCGAACGTATACGCCCGCAACAGCCAACACGACCACCGCAATGGCGGCCAGCAAGAAGGTACGCGCAGGAAAAGGTCTATTGGTCATAAAAATCTTGTCAATTGAAGTGGATAACGCATTTCGAGCGTTTCGTGTGAGTATACTAAAAAACAGTGGATACGCCAAACCGGCAGTGACGCCTGACGAGGGCGCCGGCGGTGGGGGGCAGCCGCTGTTTTCATGCTCAGTAGGCGCCGCGACTGCGCAGCACGGCGGGCGGCGTCTGCACGAAGAGAATCTGCAGATCGCGCCAGATAGAATAGGTGCGAATGTAGTGCATATCCAGGCGCACGCGTTCTTCGTACGACACGTCTGAACGCCCGGATACCTGCCACAGGCCGGTGATGCCCGGTTTGACGGTCAGCAGGTTGAGCTTGAGGCGGCCATATTCGTCGCCCTCCTCCGCCGTGATCATACGGGGGCCGACCAGGCTCATCTGCCCCAGCAGAACGTTGAACAACTGCGGGAGTTCATCGAGGCTGAAACGGCGTAACCAACGTCCCACCCGCGTGATGCGTGGATCGTGCTTGAGTTTGTGCTTGGCCTTCAACTCGGCAGCCAGTTGAGGATAGCGCGCCAGAACCTCCTCCCCATTCACAACCATGGTACGGAACTTGAAGGCATCGAACGCTTTGCCACCCACGCCCAGGACACGACGCCGGTGCAGCACCGGGCCAGGGGAATCGAGTTTGATAGCCAACGCCAGGACAGCCATCACCGGCGCCGCCGCCAGCATCGTGATGAGTGCCAGGACGTAGTCGAGCGCCGTCTTGATGATGACCTCGACTGGATCCAGACGCAGGCGATTGAGACTGATGAGAGGGACGAAACCCCAGGTGCGAACCTTGACGCCCGTGGTCAACACCTCGAAGAGGCCGGACGACAGGTGTAGCTCGGTGTGGGGTAAGGTAGCCAGGTCCTCGTGCAGGTCGAGCAGTTGCTCACGGTGCAGCGCGGTGGTGGCGACGATCACTTCCTGGATGTCCAGGCGCCGGGCAATGTCCGCAAGCTCATCAATGCTGCCGAGCAGAGGGGCAATCTGGGAGCACTCACGCTGCCGGTTCTCGCCATCACGCGCCACGTCGCTGTCAACGAAGCCAACGATCTGGACACCCGAACTGGCGCTGTGGCGCAGGGTCTGGCCCAGGGCCAGTGCTTCGCTGTTGATGCCGACGATGATGGCGGGCGAGACGAAGAACCCCCAATGCCGCAGTCCATAGGCCACCCGACGCAAGGCAAAGCGCGCGGCGCAGACCAGGAGGAAAGAGAGGAGCCAGGCCGCCAGCAGCCAGGCGCGGGCCACAACGAACTTAGGCTCGAAAAAACTAAAGAGCACGATCGTCATGACGCCGATGGTACACGCATTGAAGGCATGCGCATATTCCGCCGTGCCGCCAAGCAGAAAATGAAAATCGTACAGTCTCGACAGGGCGAAGATCGCAAGCCAGATGGGGATCAGGATCAGCACCAGGCGCGTGTAGAAGGACTGCGCCGGCATGATCTCCGGCGCCAGGGTAATATGCAGATCGAAACGGACAATATACGCCAGGTAGAAGGCCAGGGCCAGCATCAGGGCGTCGGCCGCGACCAGGGTCATGCGAAACAACGAACGAGCCAACGGGCGTCGCACGTGGGAGATGGTCAAAGCGGACGACAGGGTTGACGTTACACGAGTCATAGAACGCTCCTCGATGACACGGGGATATGCCGGGCGACCGAAGGGGCGGCAGCTTCAATCGCGGCGCCGTTGGCGGATCAGCTCGGCGTAAATCGCCTCAAGCTGCGCGGCCACGTCGCTCCAGTCATGATATTGTTCGACATAGGCGCGCCCCGCCTGTGCCAACTCGGCCTGGCGGGCCGGATCAGCGAGCAGGGCCACAATGGCCGCGGCCATGTCGGGAGCAGAATCGGCCACGATGAGGGCTTGCGCCGGTTGACCTGCCAACGCCGAGACGGCCTGGCGGCTGGCAATCACCGGGGCGCCGCAAGCCAGCGCCTCCAATACTTTGTTCTGAATACCGGCCCCATACAGCACCGGCGCGACCGCCAGGGTTGCGCGCTGCAAGTAGGGCCGTACATCGGGGACTTCGCCGGTCACGGTGATGTGCGCAGGGTTCGCAGCCGCCAACTGGCATAAACGGGAAGGCGGGTCTTTGCCTACAATCCACACCATCGTGTCTGGCCGCCGGCGCCACACCAGGGGCATGATGTCCTGCAACAGATGCAGAGCCGCGGTCACATTGGCATGATAGCTCATCTTGCCCGACAGGACGACGGTAGCGGCGTCGCGCTTTACCTCATCCGGGCGAAAATAGGCCAGATCAACGCCATTCGGGAGAACAGTCAGCGGGTTGGCAGGGTCGGATGATGTCAATCCGGCCAGCTCGGCGAAAGCCTGCCGATCCACCGGGGAAGTGACCAGCACTCGCTGGAATTGGCGCACGAGCCAGCCCTCATAGCGACGGGTGCGCCCCAATTCCAAGCGTGTCAACCAACGGCTTCGACGACTGCGGCTGTGCTGGCTGGCCTGCTGAAAGAGATGCGCGATACTGTCTACGGCATCCCAGACCAACGGCGTCCCGGCCTGATCTGCGGCCAGGGGCCTGAGCGAAAGTCCATAGCGGGCGCCGCGCAGGTGTTCGCTGTGAATGACATCGGTCTTGGCTGTTGCCATGTGCGCCCGCAGCGCCTGGGCCAACTGCGGCTGCCAGCAGTAGCTGGCCTGCATCGGGATGCCGGTGGGGACGGCCAGCAGGCTATTCCACGCGGCCCGCGTCTTCGACAGCGGCGCCGCCATCACCTCGACGCCAAGCTGCTGCCAGTCGGCCAACGCAGCCCGTTCCCCTTCCGATTCCCACAGTGTCGCCAGGGTGACACGGTGGCCGCGGGCGACGAGGCCGCGGAGCAGATGATAGGGCCGCGTGCGGATCGGCGTCGGTGTGTAAGGAACGATGTAAAGGATGTAAAGGATGTGCATCATGGCCTGGATTGGGAACGACGCGCGATCAGCGACTGCAAGCGTAACAGGGCTGGGCTGGCGAAGATGAGCAGGACCCCATCCACGGGCAGGCGGTAGCGTACTAACGCCCAGGAGAGCAAGTGTACCACGGTGTACACCCCCACAAATAGCCACAATAGAGACCAGCGTCGCCAATCACGGGCGGTCAACCAAAGACCGACGCTGATGAAAGGAAGCGCCAGACCAAATGATAGCACACGTACAAGATTACTCAGCAAGCTAGATTCAGATTCAGGCCAGAACATGAAAAATGTGCGCAAACGACTCAGCGAAAGGAGTATATAGCGCCCGGGGTCTTGCACGACAAAGCCCAGGCCGCGGCGCAAGAGAGCCGAGTCGAGGGCGGCTTCATCGAGTTGACGCAGCTCTGCCGGAATCAGACGCTCATAGGGCGCCTTACCGGGCAGGATGGCGACAAACTGCGTGCCGTAGATGGGATGATTGGCCCAGAAGAAGGCGTAACCGGCGTTGGTGTTCAGGGGGACGAAATGACCAAACGCCCGATAGTTGCGCACGGTCCACGGCAGGATGAGCAGCAGCACGACCGCCAGCGCCAGCAGGCTACCGCGCAAACGGGCGCCGAGGCCGGGCGGCGCCGCGACTTCCGCTGGAACAAAGCCGCGGCGGCCCGGCGCCAGCCAAAGCCACAGAAACAGGACGGGGACGAAGACCAGGAAAACCTGGCGCAAGAGCACGGTCACGCCCACGGCCAGCCCCAGCAGCGCCCACTGCCGCTTGCGCCAATCGCCATGCGCCAGGGTCAGGCCACGATCGAGCGTCCACAGGATGGCGGTGATGTAGAACGACTCGGTCATCAGCGCAGCGCTGTAGTAGGCAAAATAGCCATAAACGGCCGACCAGGCGGCCGCCGCCAAGCCCACGGCGGCGCCGCCAACGCGTCGCCCAACCCGGAAGGTCAACCAGGGCCACAGCAGGCCGACGATGAGGGCCTGAATGAGGCGCGCCGCCAGTGGCTTGACGCCAAACACGGCGTAGACCGCGGCCAGATAGAGGGTGTACAGGTAGGACCAATGGGCCGTCGGTTCGTTGGCGCGGGTCACCGGCCACCAGTCGGTGGGCATGGTGAAGCCGTGGCCGTCGAGCACGCGCTGCGCCAGGGTGTGATACGAAATCTGGTCCACGATGCCCGGCAGCCCTTCGACCCGGTTGCCCATGACCAGCACCGCGGCCAGGCGCAGCGCCAGCGAGGCGAGCAGGACGAAGAGGAAGAGGCGGGTGGAGATCGGAGATCGGAGATTGGAGATTGGGGATTGGGGATTGGAGATTGGGGATTGGAGAGAGTGGAGATTGTTGGTTCATGGTAGCGAGTTCGATCCCTGCGTCCTTGCGTCTCTGCGTCCTTGCGTTGAAAAAGTCACGCTGGGTAGATGGCGTCCAGCAGGGTGTATTCGCGGCGCCAGTCGTAGCGGGCAGCCAGGAGACGACGGCCGTTGGCGGCCAGGGCATCGCCCTGCGCCGGGTCTTGCAAGAGCTGCACGGCGGCCGCGGCCAGGGCGGCGGGCGTGTCGGCCACCAGCAGGTCACGGCCCGGCGTCACCTCGATGCCTTCGCAGCCGATCGTGGTCGAGATCACCGGCAGGCCCCATTGCAGCGCCTCCACGATCTTGACCCGCATGCCGCCGCCGGAGCGCAACGGCACGATCAGCGCGGCGCTGGCGGCCAGGAAGGGCTGCGGGTCGGTCACGTAGCCGGGCACGATGACGGCGCCGTCCGGAGCGGTAGCCGAATCGCGGGCGCTGGCCGCCGCCTGCAGGTCGGCCGGGGGCCGTGCGCCCACAATGAAGAGCTGGGCTTGCGGCGCCTGTTGGCGCACCAGCGGCCAGACTTCGCGCAGAAACCAGCGCGCCCCATCGGCGTTGGGCGGCCAATGCAAACCGCCGAGCAGGAGTAATCCTCGCGCGGCCGGCTGGCGCTTCAAGGGCGGCGCGGCGGAGTCCACGCAGATGGGCATGGTCCAGCGCTGCGGCGGCGCCGCCGGGTCGGACGGCAGAAGGGTCTCGATGGCGGCCCGATCTTCTGGCGTAACGGTCAGGAGATGATCGAAGCGGCGATAGCATTCACCTTCGGCCCGCGCCATCAGGCGGGCCTCACGGCGCAAAAAAAGGCGCAGGGCCGGGTTGCGGGTTGCCGCGGCCATGCGCTGAGGGATCAGATAGTAGGCGTTGTGGGCATCCAGGACCAGACGCGGCGCACTCGCATGCGCGACGCGGCTCGCCTGCCAGGCATAGTCGGCCATAGCCAGTTGGTCGGCGTGAATCGCATCGAACGGCTCTGCCTGCACCAGTTGCTGCAAGAGCTGATGCATGGCGCGGCGCTCATCGCGCAGCAGGGTGTAGGGCTGCCCACTGACCAGGCTGCGCGCCAGGCTGCGGGCTTCGCCGGCCAGGCTGCGCGTCATCGGCACAGTGTGGACCGCGTGGCAAACCGTGCGTAGATGGGCCAGCGCGGCCGGCGGATCGCTGGCACGGCTGAAGGAGACGAGGGTCACGCGGTGACGCGCCGCCAGGTAACGCAGCACGAAATAGGCGCGCACCTTCGCGCCAGAGTCCAGGGGATAGGGCAGAATTTGCGTCAGGAAAAGAATGTGCATTCTTAGTGTTTCTGCGCGCGCCAGGCCAAAGCAGCCAAGCCAAAGGCGGTCGTGCTGTAGAGGTAGTAGAGCAGATGCAGCGGCACAAAGGCCAGGACAAAGCCGAAGCCGCGCTGACGCCACAGGAAGCGATAGAGCGACCGGTTGAGCCAGAGCACGCCGGCGAAGGCGCCCAAGCCGGTCAGCCCCGCCGGCGGTGCGATTTGCTGCACAAACGCCGGTGGGGACGCGGGCCGGCGGCGGGCGTGCAGCCACGCCCCGGCCACGCTGCCAACGATGCCCCAGGTCAGCAGCGCGCTGACACGTTGCGACGTGTGACCATTGAGGTCGTTGGGCAGCCGCCGCCGCTCCAAAGCGAGCCAGGCCCACGGCCAGGCGCGGTCACGCACATCGGACCGCAGCAGGGAGAGCAGCGTCCAGCGCTTGATGTGCGTGACCAGCAGCCCTTTGTCCAGGCGAATCGGGTAGCCGGCCGCAGTCAAGCGATAGCCCAGCTCGATGTCCTCGATGCTGGGCCGCCGATAGCGCTGCTCGTCGAACCCGCCGACCGCCTGCCAGGCCGACCGGCGGATGGCGCCGCAGCCGGCCCAAAAGGTCGTGGCGTCAGGCCTGGCTTGCTGATGGGTGAAGTGGTGCAGCAGGTTCTTGGCCTGCGACACGAAGTTGGCGGCCAGGGGACGATCGTCGTATGAGCCAAAGATGGCCGCGACCGTCGTTTCGTTCTGAAACGTGGCGGCCAGGCGTGACAGGGTCTCCGGTCGCACAACCACATCGGCGTCCAGAAAGAGCAAAATGTCGCCCTGGCTGACGGCCGCGCCGCGGTTACGCGCCGTCGCCGGGCCGTGCGCCGCGCCCGTCAGGCCCACCCGTTGCACCGCGAAGGCCTGGCAGACAGCCGCGGTGTCATCGGTGGAGGCGTCATCCACCACGATGCACTCGAAGGCGGGGTAGGTGGAGCGCTGCAGGGCAGGCAGGCTGTGACGCAAATAGCCGGCCGCGTTGTGCGCAGGCACGATCACCGAGATGGTCATGCCGCCTGATTCGAGGTGCGACAGCGGTAAGGCGTAGGAATCGTAGGAATCATGGGAATCAAAGGCCGGGCAACAGGCGCAGCACCTGGCCGTAACCATGCAGCATCGGGCGGGCCTGCGATCGCTCGGCCGGATTGCGCAGCCAGCGCAGGCTCCAGAGGCCGAGGCGCACCAGGATCGCCAGGGCGAAGATCAGCTTGAGCAGCAGCACCCGCCCGCGGCCGCCGGTGTGCTGCCGCCCGTTTCTATAAAAGCGGGTGTAGCTGCGGTAGAGATGGGGCAGGTTGCGCGCCGGCGCCTGGCGCATGCTGTGCTGACCCGCGTGCGTGATCCAAAGCTGCGGGTGATAGACGATGTCCCAGCCGGCCCGCTGCGCACGGCGGCACCAATCGGTTTCCTCCAGGAAGAGAAAGTAGCCGGCATCGAGCGGCCCCACCTGCTCCCAGGCGCGGCCGCGGATGAGGAGGCAGGCGCCCAGGAGATGATCCACCGACCGCGGCGCGCCCAGTTCGGCGGCCTGAAATTCGCTGCGCTGAGCCAGGGGCAGCCACGGCAGCTTCCACAGGTAGAGCGCGTCGGTGAGGGCCATGCCCAGGTCAGGGTAGCCGCGCCAGCAGGAGCGCTGCGGGCTGCCGTCCAGGTTGCGCAACTGCGGCCCCAGCGCGCCCACCGCAGGATGCTCATCCGCGTAGGCCACCAGGCGCCGCAGCATGTCCGGCGGAACCTCGGTGTCCGGGTTCAGCAGCAGGAGGTAACGGCTGTCGGTCTGGCCGGCCGCCTGGTTGTTGGCCGCGGCAAAGCCCAGGTTGGCGGTGTTGGCAATCAGATGCACCTGCGGAAAGGCGCGGGCCACCGCCTCCACCGTGCCATCGGTCGAGGCATTGTCCACCACCCAGGTTTCCACGTCCAGCCCCGCCGCGCCGGCCGGCAGGCTGGCCAGACAGCGCAGCAGCCAGTCGCGCGCGTTCCAGCCCACGATGATGATCGCCAGGTCAGCCGCCATGACTCGAACTCCGACTCAAACCTCGATGCCTTCCAGCGCCGGATCCCAGGCGGGTAAACGCAGATACTTCGCCAGGTGACGCCAACGGATATTGCCCAGGTCGGCCGCCCAGACCGCGGCAAATTGCCCGACATACTGGCGCACGAGCGATTCAACCTGCGCGCTGCGCGCGCCCGCGCCGGCTACCAGCGGCGGACGAAAATCAATCGTCACCTGGCCGCCCGGCTGCAGTGAAACGAACACCGGAATGGCGGCCGCGCCCGTGTTGAGCGCCATCTCCGCGAAGCCAATACCAAAGCTGCGCTGACGGCCATGAAAAGGCACGACGACGTGGCGCGGGGTCTGATAGCCGTCGGCCGCCACATGAAAGACGCCGCCCTGTTTGAGGATGCGTTGCGCCTCCAACAACTGTCGCGCGAAGCGTGTGCTCTGCGTTCCCCGCGCGCCATCCTCGGCGTTTTCAGGGGAAATCGCTCCGCCGAGTTGCAGGCGGTCGGCAAAACTGGTCAGCCCCACCTCCAGCAGGCGGCGCTTGCCGCCAACGAGCATCATGTCGGTGATGCCCTGGCGTTCGAGCAGGGCCATGGGCAGCGCGTTGTAGATCGAATGGGAGTGCAGGAGTATGACGCCGCGCCGCGCGGCGTAGGCCTGGGTCAGATGCTCCAAACCGCGCACCGACACCCAGCGGTCGAATTCAGGGGCCGGCGCGGCGAGCAGCGTGCTCAGCCGCCAGTGCGACCAGGTGTTGCAGATCAGGCTGTGGCGCACAATGGCCGCGATAGACGCCGGCTGCCCCATCGCGGCCAGCGTCTGCTGCACCAGGCGCACCTGCGGCCAGTAGAAGGCCCGCTGCGCCCAGCCCTGGCCGCAGAACCAGGCCAGAAACGCGCTGCCCTGGCTGTAGGGCAGCGTCGCGCCGGCCAGGCGCCGACCGCCGCGCCGGAGACTGCGCTTGAGCAGTTGGCTGCTCCGCCTGATCTGACCTGTTCCCCAGGCGAGGGGAGACGCCGTTTTGTGCAAAGGCTGGGCGGGAGTCAGGCCGGGGGGCGCAGCCGGTTGCGGCGACGCGGACGCCGGAGAAGACGGCGTAACCGTTGGCGCCAGGCTGGCGCGCAACGAGGCGGCCAGCGCGGCCACCGTCAGGTTATCAACCTGTGCGCTGACCGCGTCGGTTTGACCGAACTGTTCTTCGATGAGCAGATTCAGCTCGACCACACCCAGCGAATCGCCGCCCCGCGCAAAGAAATTGTCCCCTACTCCCACCGTCGGCGTCTTCAGCACCTGGCGGAAGATGGCGACCAACTGCGCTTCCAGTTCATCGGCCGGGGCAGACGCGGCTTCCTCCGCCTCCGCATCCAGCTTCCAATCGGCCACGGCCTCGAACTCAGCGGCCAGGTAGGCGGCGCGCGTGGCCTGGCGCTGCAGCTTACCGCTGGAAGTCTTGGGCACCATGCCCCGCTTCACCAGTTGGATGCCATGCACCGCAACGCCGTGCTGTTCCGCAATGGCGCGGCGGATGGCATCCAGCGCCTCGTCCTGGTCGGTCGCCGGGTCGAAGCCGCGCTCCACCTCCTGCACCACCACCAACTGCTCGCTGCCGTCCACGTTCACCGCAATGGCCGCGCCGCCATCGGTGCGCAGCTTGGGATGGCTGCGCTGCACGGTCCATTCGATGTCCTGCGGGTAGTAGTTCTGCCCGCGGATGATGATGATGTCCTTGATGCGGCCGGCGATATACACCTCGCCCTCCCACACAAAGCCCAGGTCGCCGCCGCGCAGGAACGGGCCTTCGTGAGTGTCGGCCAGGTAGGCGCGGAAGGTCACTTCGGTTTCCTGCGGTCGCTGCCAGTAGCCGGCCGCCACGCTGCCCCCTGCAATCCAGATCTCGCCGACCTCATCCGCGGCGCAGCGCGTGGCGTTGGCCGGGTTCACGATCTCGGCGCACACATCATCCGAGACGCGGCCGCAACTGACCAGCTTGAGCGCGTCGGCCGCCTGGCTCACCACCACCTGACCGCGGCTCAGCGCCTCCCCATCCACCGCCAGATAGCGGGGAACATCGCTTGCACGGCGAACCGTGGTAGCCAGGGTCGCCTCAGCCATGCCATAAGCGGAATAGAAGGAATCGAAATCGAAGCCGCAAGGCGCAAAGGCCCCGGCAAAATTGGTCAGCGTTTCCCAGCGGATTGGCTCCGCGCCGCAAGAAGCAAAACACCAGGTTTTCAGATCGAGTGCGGGAAGAGGCCCTTCGGTCGCCTTTTTGGTCAGCAGTTCGTAGGCAAAGTTGGGCGCGCCGCTGTGCGTCCCTCCGTAGCGGGTAATGGCCTGCAGCCAGCGCAGCGGTCGCTTGAGAAACGCCGTGGAAGACATCAGGTAGCAGACTCCGCCTGAGTACAGCGGCTGCAGCAGGCCGTTGACCAGGCCAAAATCATGATGATGCGGCAGCCAGCTCACGACAACGCTGTCCTGCCCATAACCACCGATGCGCCCGATGTAATCGCATTGGTGCGCGAGGTTGGCATGGGTCATCATCACCCCTTTGGGGCTGGCCGTGGAGCCGGAGGTGTATTGCAGATAGGCCAGCGCGTCGGGCGCCACCCTGATGTTCGCGGCATCGCCTGGCTCGTCCGCGCCCAGCGCATCGGTGGCCAGCCAGGGAATCGTGCGCAGTGCGGGCAGCTCGTGGGCCGTGCCTTCGATCTGCGACACGATGTTCGTCAGGGTCAGCACGGCCGACGCCTGGGCATCGTCCACGATGGACTGCAAGCGCGCCAGCGAGTTCTTCAGGGTCAGCGTGCCGAGCAGAGGCGCGGGCACGGCAATGACACCGGCGTAGAGGCAGCCAAAGAACGCGCTGATGAACTCCAGACCGGCCGGGTAGAGCAACAGGACACGCGCGCCGGCCGGCAGCGTGCGGCGCAGATGGGCCGCAATGGCCCGCGCCGATGCGTCGAGTTGATGACAGGTGAGGGTGACGGTCGGCCTTTCCCCTTCATGCAAGAAGGTGTAGGTCACGCGCGCCGGCTCCTGCGCTGCGCGCTGCTGCAGGATGTCCACGAGGGTGGGCAGGGCCGCAGCCGCGCCGTGTCCGGCAGAGATCGGTGCTTCGAGGTCGGTCTTCATGTTGAAAATTCCAGGGAGGGATCATGGGACAGTTGCTCCGCTAACTGCTGTTCGCGGGCCAGGCGCTGCTGCAAACGCACGCGCCCGGCGGGGGAGCGAGTTACAAAGCGCAGGATGCGCCAGGCCAGGCCGCGAGCAGCGGCCACCAGGCGGAACAGGGTGCGCAAACGGCCGGCCGCGGCCGGCCCGTAGGCGCGTTCGAAGAAGCGCACCTTGCTGGCGTACAGTTGCGCGTAGCTCGCCGCGCCGCGCTGACGGCTGCTGGCGCCGCCGTGATGAATGACCTTCACCGCGGGCAGGTACCAGACCTGCCAGTTGTGCCGCCACAGGCGCCAGCACCAGTCGGTCTCTTCGCTGTACATGAAATAACCAGCGTCCAGCCCGCCCACCTGGTCAATGGCCGCGCGGCGGACGAGGAGCGCCGCGCCGGCCACCCAATCCACCGGGTGGCTGGGTTCGTTGATCCGCGGCCGCGGGCTGGGCGCGTAGGGGCCGCTGAGCCAGCGCGCCAGGCGGGTGATGAGAAGAAATTCACTGACGAAGGTGGGGAAGCGGGCGTAGGAGGCCTGGAAGCTGCCATCCGGGTTGACCAGGGTCGGGGCCACCACCCCGGCCTGCGGATGTTGTTCCATGAAACTGACCAGTGCGCTGAGTGCGCCAGGGGTCACTTCGGTGTCGCTGTTGAGCAGAAGCACGTAACGTCCGCGGCACAGGGCCAGCGCCTGATTGTTGGCCGCGGCAAAGCCCACATTGGTCTGGTTCTCGATCAGGTGGACGTGGGGAAAATCGCGACGCACCATCGCCGTGCTGTCGTCGCGGGAGGCGTTGTCAACCACCACGATCTCGTGGTCTCCGTCTGGCGGATAGGTGCGCAGAGAGGTCAGGCAGGCGGCCAAGAGATCGCGCGTGTTCCAGGAGATGATGACAATCGAAAGCATCGGCCCGGCCGCCTAGTCTGAGGACAGACGCATCTTGCGCTGCGTCATGAAATCGAGGGCCACCAACCCGCCCAGGAAAATCCAGCCGAGGACGCTGCTGCGAAAGCCGGTGAAGCCGATGTTGTAGACGAAAGGGATGATCCAGTCGCCCAACATGCCCGCGGCCAGCATGCCCGCCAGCCCGCCCAGGGCTGCATAGACATAGGCGCGTGCAAATCCGGCCGCGACCGTGGTGCGCAAACGCCAGCCGAGAACGAATAACTCGAACACCAGCCAGACAAAACACCCAAACCCCAGCAGGCCAGACTGAGCGATGATGTCAATGTAATTGTTGTGGCTGTTGAACTGCACGAAATAGCCAAGGATGGCATACAGCGGCGTGTACCAGTAGTAGTTGGCCGGGCCTAAGCCGGTGACCGGGTTGACCGAAATCAGTTCGACCAGGATGCTCCAGGCTTCCATGCGCGTCAGCAGGCTGTATTCATTGCCCTTCAACAAGACGCTGCTGACATCGGTGTAGAAGTAGAAGCCCACGATGGCTACCGGAATGGCAATGATGGTGCCGATGCGCGGGCGGGCGACCCAGATCATCACCGTCAGCGCGACCAGCGGCGGCAGCCAACCCGAAGACCAACTACGCCCCAAGATCAACCCAACGGCCAACGTGAGCGCAGCCAGGATGCCGCAGCCGACACGCGCCCACCAACGCAGGGTCGAATTGAAGAGGGCCTGGGATGCGGCCAGAACGGTGAGCCACACATAAAAGAGAGAGCCGGTGGCGCCTTCAGCCAGGCGGATAGGAATCAAACGGGCCACGGGTGGAGCGACGCGGAAGGTGATATAGAGGGCGGCAAGCGCCAGGAACAGCCAGGTCATCCATTGCAGCGTCTGCATCTCTTTGACCTGGTACGCCGCCAGCACGAAGGCCGCGGCCGAAACGATGAACAGAGCAAGGCCACCGATCTGCGCGGTGAGCGGCGCCGGTTGTGCCAGCGCCACCCAGTTGAGCTGACCCACCCCAAAGGCCAGAACTGCGCTGGCCGCCAGCGCCAGCGCAGCCAGCACTGCGCGCGACGCCAGAATGCGTACCTGGCGGCGGCGTACCAGCGTGGTCAGCAGCCAGATGCCCACCAACGCGGGCGCCATAATGAGCGGCGCATTGAGGCTGCTCTCGGAGCCGGTGCCGATCTCGAATGGAACGATCATGGCAGCCGCAATCAGCCCCACCAGGCCGAGGCCGGGCCAGCGCAGGAGCAGGATGAAACCGGCAGCGCCGGCAACCGCGATCAACAGCAGCAACGGCGCCCGCGGGGCCAGCAGTGCGCTGCTGCTCAACACGAGCAGGACAACGACGACACGCAGCCAGAACTGGCGGTCGTGCCAGGTTCGCCATAACTCCCGGCGGGAAGGAAGCACAGGCAAGCGCAGGCGTGGAAGAGAAAGGTTCATGGTTGCACCGTTGCCCGCTCGACGATCGCTGTGCGGGCCTGTTGCAGTCCTTTCTGAAAACCGCGGTAAATATAGCCGCCGACAATCCAGCGCTGTAGCGCGACTTGCACGGATGACGGCCAGCGGGCGGCCGCGGCCCGGCGCTGCATAGTTTCCAGGCCGTGCAAGGCCATGCCGCCGGACATCAGCCGCCGCACCCATTTGCGCGCCACCAGGCGCGGGGGGTCTTGCCGCCAGGCGATGGGCGTTTTGTCAGCAAACATGGGCAGGCGTGACTGCAGCGCCGGATAGCGCTCGAACAGGCGCACCGCGGCCTGGCTGGCCCGCTGCCAGCGGGCGCAGGCCGCGGCCAGGTCTTGCCCGGCGTAGTCCCAATGTTCAGCCAGGGCCGCCCGGCACTGCCAGATGGCGTAACCGGCCAGGTGCGCCCGGTAGCCAAAATCCACATCGTCCCAATTCGGCCAGCCGCCGGTCGGGTCCTGAAACTGACCGATGTCGTAGAAATCGGCGCGCAGCATGGCCAGCAGCCCGGTCTTGCACAGGGTGAAGTCCACCGGATGATCGGCCGCAGCACTGGCGCTGCTGGTGCTCAGCTCGCCTGGGCCGATCAGGGTCCCCATCCAGAGAATGCCGGACCGCTGCTGACAACGCGCGGCCAGCACAGCCAGCGCGTGGGGATGCAGCACCATATCGTCGTCCACGAAGATCAGCACTTCGCCCTGCGCTACGGCCGCGCCGCGATTGCGCGCCGCGGTCGGCCCCTGGTTGGCCTGGCGCAGATAGGTGAACCGAAAGGGCTGCGGGCTGGCGGCCAGTGACGGCGTCTCGTCGGTGGAGCCATCGTCCACCAGAATAACTTCAAAATGGCTGTGCGTTTGCTGGCCCAGGCTGGTCAGCAGGCGCGCCACAGCCGCCCGGCGGTTGAAAGTCGGGATGATGACACTCAGTTCGGGTTGATCGGCCGCCGCGCGGCCATTCACATCACCAGTCATGATCGGCATAGTAGTGCTGCGCCACCGGTTCGGTCAGGCGCCGAATCTGGCTGATCTCCTCTGCACTCAATTTCTGACGCCACGCCTGCGCCGCCGCCTGGCTGTGACGCACGATGGCATGGGGGTCCTCCCTGGGCGCCCCCACCGGATTTTGCTCGTTCGAGTGGAGCGCCACCCGGCGCTGGCTGCGTTCGCTCCAGGGCAGGTCAAGGCGCCGGTACAGATCGGCGAAGGCTTCCTGCGGCGCCGCGGCGATGTCTTCCAGGCGCAGGCAAATCCAGTCGGGATGCTGCGCCGCCGCGAGAGTGACTACGTGATAGACGCACAGCCAGAGCAGGGCCGCCTTGCCCACGAAGGTGGGCGGCGGCTGCGCAATCTGCTCGGCAAAGGGCTGCAGCCAGTCGGCCAGCAGCGCCGGCTGTTCGTTGAACGATTTGAAACCAAAGCGCCAACCGACCTGGCGCAGGCTGGCAACGAACGCAGCCGGATGGCGCACCAGGCAAACGACATCCATGTCGAACGTGGCGTCCAACCAACCCGCGGACATCACCGCAATCGGATCTTTCAGGATCGGTCGCGGCAGCCCGATGGTGCGCCGCAGGAGACGATAAGCCAGCAGCCGCCCCGGCAGATATCGCCGCGCTCCCTGGCGCTGCGGCCAGTCGAAGCGATAGCTCAAGATGCGGTTGAGCGGCTCCACGTACAGCGGCGCATTGGCCGCATTGACGTAGGTGAACCAGTGCCGCAGCAGATGGCCTGGCAGCAGCCCGCTGGTGGGGTTGAACACTTCGCCGATGTAGCAGGTGGAGGGGAACTGCGTCAGCATCTGCCCCACCCAGGTGGTCCCGGCCCGATGCGACCCGGTAATCAGGATCGGTTGACGCCGCCTCATGGCTGCCAGGCTCCGCCGCGACCGGCCAGGAAATCCCGAATTCCAAAAAGCACAGCATCTCGCTGCGGTCGGCGGCTGCGCCAGCGCGGGCGCACGGTCCAACTCGATACGGTGCGCAGGTAGCCTAGCAGGATCATAGTCTGCACAGCATAGCCGAGACCGCGCTTTCTGGCAAACAGCAGGCTGTTGCGCGTGAGGTAGTAGCTGAGCGCGGGGCCGTCGGACCGCGTGCGCGTGTCAGGATGCCAGGCGCGGGCGCCAGGCACGAGCTGCACGGCAAAACCGGCCTGCCGCGCCCGCCAGCACCATTCGACATCTTCGTAATAGGCGAAGAACGCCTCGTCGAGCAGGCCGATCGTAGTCAGCAGGTTGGCGGTGGCAAGCAGCGCGCAGCCGGAGAGGAAGTCAATCCCCGGCGTGCTGCCAGCCAGCGGCGGCGGGGCATCGTACTGACCCTGATCGGTTTCGCCCAGGCCGCGCGGCAAGGCCTGCCAGCCCTGGCGCAGAAAGCCGCCCGCGGAGAGGATGACCTGCGGCGCCTGCGCGATCAGCACGGTGGGGCCGAACAGCCCGCCCCGCGCCGTCTGCTGACCGGCGACCACCAGCAGCCGGAGCATGTCGGGCGCGACGACGGCATCATCGTTGAGCAGCAGCACCGCGTCCGCACCCGCGGCCAGCGCATGGCGCATGCCCGAGTTGTTGCCCCCGCAGAAACCGAGGTTGCGCCCATTCTCCAGCACCGTCAGGCCCGGCCAGCGCTCGCGAATCAAGGCCGGCGTGCCATCGGTGGAGCCGTTGTCCACAACGATGACATCGAACGACGGATAGTCCGAAGCCAGCGCCGCTTCGAGCGCAGCAGGCACTTCGGCGCGGCTGTTCCAGGTGAGGATGATGATAGAAACGTGTGGTAGAGTCACCCTCTCACCCCGGGGAGTGCAGTTCGTCGTAGATGTGCAGCAGTTCGGCCAGTTCGGCCTGCACGGTCTTGACGGCAGGAGCCTGGCGGCGCAGGCGCGGCAGCAGGTCTGGCTCCAGCAGCAGGCGGCGCAGCGCGGCGGCCAGGCTGTCCGCATCGCCGGGCGTGAAGAGCAGGCCGTTCTGCTCATGCGTGACGAATTCGGCCATGCCGCCCTGGTTGCTGGCGATCACCGGTACGCCGGCCGCGAAGGCCTCCTGGATCACCAGCGGGTTGTTCTCAACCCAGAGGGAAGGAACCACCAGGACATCGAAGCCGCCGTAGACCGCGGCCAACTGCTCGCGGCTGAAACGCCCGCAGAACTGCACGTGCGGCAGGGCTGCGGCCTGAGCGCGCAGCCGCGCGCTGTACGCCGGCGATTTGTCCGGGTCGCCCCAAATCTGCACCTCCACCGCCTCCTGCTGCGGATCGAGCCGGGCGATGGCGGCCAACAGAATGTGAACGCCCTTGATCTCGCCAATCTGGCCGACGTAGCCAATCACCAACCGCGGACGATTGACCGGGCGAGGGCCAACCTGGTCGGCCCAGCCCAGGTCATGACCGTGTTCCAGCACGTGAATGGGCTGAGTCACCCCGCAGGCGGTGTGCATGGCAGCCAGGAAGCGCGACGGAGAGATCAGGCGGTCGGCCTGGGCCAGCAGCGGCAGCAGGCGCGCCTTGCGATCGGCCATGTCAAGCGCCATGCCGCGCAGGCCGGGCCGCCGCGACAACCACGGCTGGCGGCTGACCCCTTGCAGCAGCGGGCGCAAGACCGGCGCAGGCAGCACGCGGGCCGGCAGGCGGTAGGCTTTGGCCCCCCACAGCAGACAGGTCAGGCACTCCCAGGCGCTCGTTTGCCCGTCGCAGACATGCCCATCCGCGTGCAGGAGCGAGATGCGCGGGCAGATGAACCAGTAATCGGTCAGGGTGATGACCAGGGGCAGGCCGCGCTGCTTGACCACGCGGATGACGCTGGCCGACAGGGTGGCGCAGGAGGTGATGTGAACCAGGTCCGGCTGCATCTCGTCGAGCAGGGCGGCCACCCGGTCGGCTATGACCGGGTTATCGTACAGGTAGCGGTTGGGGTCCGGCCCGGCCGTCCAGTTGGCGTCGAGACGCGCCACCGCCACGCCCTGGTAAGTGTCACGCGTCACGCCGTTGACCGGCTGCGGGCCGCTGTCCCACTCGCCCACGCAGATGACGCTCACGCGGTGGCCGGCCTGGGCCAGGGCGCTGGCGATACCCGCGGTGTAGTTTTCGGTGCCGGCCGTGTGGCGCGGGGGAAAGCCGTTGCTCAGGAAGACCAGGTTCATGGCCGACTGCGCTTGCGGCGCCAGGCGTCGGGCACGAAACTGCGCAGCAGGCGCCGGCCGGCCAGGCGACGCACGACCGGCGCGCCAAAACGCAGGGCTTGCCAGGCAAAGCGCCGCTGCGCGGGGCGGTCGCCGGTCACTGCGCCCAGTTGAGCCAGGGCCAGCCCGGCCCGGCCCCAGGCCTGTCTGGCCTGATCGGCGCTGAGCGCGGGCAAATCGGCGTCCAACAGGCGCTGGATGCGCGCCCCGCTCTCCGCCAGATCGAGGCCCTGCGCCGCGCCGCTGAAACCGCGCGGCTGGCGACAGCAGGCCAGTTCGTAATAGAACTCGTCCTGATCGAGCAGCCCCGGCCACAGCGCCGCCGCGGCCTCGATGCGCTCCGCGCCGCGTGCGGAGTCGCCCTGGCGCAGGTAGGCGAGCGCGGAGAGGAAGTAGGTGTAGCCGGCCCACTGCGGCCCCGGCTGCGGCCAGGCGGCCGGGGCGATAGGCTCAGCGGCCGGCCGCTGCAAGAACTTGTGGTACACGCGCAGGCGTTCATCCTCCATGCGCTCGACGTTGTCGGACATGTTGTCGCCATGTGTGCGGTAATGCACCAGGACGGCGGGGGCGCCGACGAACGGTCCCTGGGCCAGCAGGCGCAGCCAGAGGTCCCAATCCGCACAGCCGGAGAAGGCAGGATCGAAGTCCCCGCTGCGGGCGAGCGCGGCGCGACGCACCACCACGCCGGAGGGCACCAGCGCATTGCGCCAGGTGATGTCGCTGTCCAGGGTCAGCGCCGCGCCCTCGTAAGGAATGATGATCTGCGGCAGCAGCGCGCCGGCCGCGTCCATGTACTGCCAGGCGGCGTAGGCGGCCACCGCGGTTGGGTGCTGAGCCAGCAGCGCGGTCATGGCGGCCAGGTATTCCGGCTGCCAGCGGTCGTCCGCGTCGAGGAAGGCGATCAACTCGCCCTGCGCCATCTGCAGGCCGCGGTTGCGCGCGCGGGCCAGGCCCTGATTTTCCTGGCGAACCATGCAAAGTTGATACCCATCGGCATCGTCCGCGCACAAATCAGCCAGAATCTTCGGCGTGGCGTCAGTGGAGCCGTCGTCAATGACGATGATTTGCGCGGGCGGCAGGGTTTGCGCCTGTGCGCTAGCCACGGCTTCGAGCAGATAGGCGGCCTGGTTGAAGGCCGGAATGATGACGCTCACAGTAGTCATGGTTGGATGTTACCAATCGTCGTCATGGTTGTACCAGGGCAGGGACGCGGCGGCGAAACCGCGGCGCAGGGCCGTCAACTCCGCGGCGCTGACGCGGCCGCGCCAGGCGTCGGGCATGGCCTGGCTGTGACGGCTTGTGCTGCCCGGCGCATCGTCTCCCTGCGTGGTGTGCCCCTGGATGAACGCCTCACTGCCCGCGTCCCATGTCAGGGCGCAGAAGGCGAACAGCGAACGAAAAGCCGTCATGGGTTCAGCGCAGAGGTCTTCGTAGGTCACGATGCGCTGGTCGGGGTATTCACGCAGCGCGTCCAATGCCACGCGCAAGGCGCCGGCCTGACGAGCGCCGTGCCCCTCCCACTGCTCAGGCGTGGTTCCCTGCCACCAACCCATGCGGCGGTAGCTCAAACAGACCGCGGCGGGATGGCGCACCAGGAAGACGACGCGCGGCCGGAACGCGGCCAGGAACCAGGGGCAGGCCCGCGGGTTGACCTCTTTGATCACGACCCGTCGCTGTGACCGTTGGGCCAGGCGCCATTGGTCGGGCCATTGCACGATGCCGGGCTTGAACGCGGGGATGCCGTGAAAGGCGCGGGTGGCGGCAAGGCGATAGGCCGGCAGCGGGCGGGCCGGGTCAATTTCCACCACGGTGCCGCGGCCGCCGTCCGCCTGGTAGCTCAGGTTGATCGGTTCGCGCAGATAGAGCGCGTTGGCGGCCTGGCCCAGGGTCTCGCCCAGCCAACTGGAGCCGCTGCGGGGGAAGGAGAGGAGCAGGATGGGCGGCGAGAGGGGCGGCCGGCTTGCGGCCAGCCACGCGCTGAGCGGTCCCCAGCGCGCCCACCAAACCGGGCTGGCCGCGCCTGTCACTCAGCTCCCTCGGTGGACACAGGGGGCGTCAGCACTTCATCGAACATGGGGAGGTAGGGGGTGCCGACGAAGGCGGCGCGCAGCTCATCGAAGTTGAGGATGGCCTGGCGCAGATCGTCGCTGGTCAGCTTGATGGCCTGGCCGCTGACCGGGTAGTCCCCCACGCCGAGGAAGTCGAAAACCTCGTGAAAGACGCGGGGCCGATCGAGCAGCAGGTCTTCGTAGAACAGGTTGAGGGTTGGCCGCTGCATGTCTGCGATGTAGGCGGCCAGGGCCTCTTCACGCTGCACACGCTGCTGCAAGATCTCGCGGAACTTCGCCACATCAATGACCGGCGGCGGCGGCCGCTGATCCTCGGCGTAGATGTTGAAGCGCGCCGCGCTCGGTTCGCCAACCTTGATCGTGTTGAGTTGCATGACCTTGAAGGTCGAAACGACCGATTTGATGCGATTGCGCCGCTGCATGTGGATGATCGAAACCGGACTCGTCCGCAGAATGGCGGCAAAGCCGGCCGGATCGAGGATGGCGCGCAGCTTGGTCTTGAAACCGATCGCCTTGTACGGACCGCGCCAGGGCGGGGTCAGGTAGCGGCGGGTCCAGGCAAGCTGCGCGGCCGCGCCCCGCGCCAGCAGGGGGTCGAGCATCTCGCCGCGCGCTTCGATGTGCGGATGTTGGGCCAGGCCTTCCATCAGGTAGGTGCTGCCGGTGCGCCCTTCGAAGAGCAGGACGAAACGTCGAACTTGGGTACGCCAGAATGTCACTGGATCAAGACCTCCCCCAGGATGTCAGATGGGTGAAGCCAATGGCCCACACCCCGCGATTGCGCAGCCAGGCGGGGTTGCGCAGCAGGCCGTTCAGCAGGCAGCGCCGCACGCGCGGGCTGTCATGGCCGGCGTGCGCGGCAAAGGCCTCTTCGATGAAGGCGGCGGCCACCTGCGCCTGGTAGCGCCGCCAACTCAGTCCCAACACACGGCGCCGCGCCCGTGCGGCCACGCGCAAGGCGAAGTAGCGACCGTACTGCTTCATGGTCAGGCTGTCCTCGTGCAGGCGGTGGTAGAAAAAGCAGCCGGGCACTTGGGCCACGGACGCCAGGCGGTAGAGGCGCAGCCAGTATTGCAGGTCTTCGGCCATGTAATAGGCCGCGTCGTACGCGCCGGCCTGGGCGGCCAGGTCGCGACGGTAGAGAAAGCAGTGACCGACGGCGTTGGTGTACCAGAGAGCGTCCGGCGGGTGCTGTTCCGATTCGCCGGTGATGCGGCCGGCCGCGTCCATGCGCCAGTAGCCGGTGTAGACCAGGCCAACCTCGGGGTGCGCTTGCAGGTGCGACACCATGACCGCCAGGGCTTCGGGCGCGTAGAGATCATCGTCCTGCGTCCAGGTCAGGTATTCGCCCTGGCTGGCGTCGAAGCCGATGTTGAGCGCGCCCGGCAGCTTGTCCTGGTTGTCGCCCTGATGGACGACGCGGATGCGCGGGTCGTCGAAGCCGGCCACGATGGCGAGCGTGCCGTCGCGCGAGCCGCCGTCCACCACGATCAGCTCGAAATGGGGGTAGGTCTGCGCCAGGCAGCTTGCGATGGATGAGGCGATGAAGCGGCTGCCGTTGAGCGTGGGCAGGACGATGCTGACGAGCGGTGAGGAGGGCGGAGTCATGGCGACCGGTCCTCTGCCGCGGGCGATCCCCGGCCAGACCGCCCGGCCAGGAAGGCCAACACCCCGCGATTGCGCAGCCAGGTGGGGTCCGCGCTCACGCCCTGCCAGAGATGCCGGCGCGCCGGGTCGGTTTCGCCGGCCGCCGCAGCCGCGAAGAAGCGGCCCATGTGAACACGGGCCAGCGCCTGGCGCAGCTCGCGGCGCGAGAAATGCGGGCCGTGCGAGCCATCCGGACCCTGTGAGGGTCCCGCTGTCCCATCCTGCGGCAGCCAGGCGCGGACGCGGCCGGCCCAGGCGGCCAGGGGCTGTGCTTCGCCCCCCGCTGGCGTGAGCAGGTATTCGAGCAGGGCCAGGCGGCCAGCGGTGAGCAGGGTGGGGTCGTAGCCCACGGCCGCGATCAGCGCGGCGTCTGCGGTGGCGGTCTGCCCGGCGGCCAGGGCTTTCTTGACCAGCGCCACCTCGGCCCAGGCCCGCGCCGCGCCTTGCCGGGCCGCCAGGTCGGGCGGCAGGTCGAGCCGGGCAAAGAACTTGGTCAGCAGGGCGGTCACGCCGTCATGCATGCGGTGAATTTCACGGATGGAGCTGCCCGCGTGCTGGCGATAGTGGCAGACGATCTGCCGCGTCCAGTCCATGGGGCAGCCGGCCGCGGCCAGGCGCAGAAAGAAATCCCAGTCCTCGGCAATCTCGCACGTGCGGTCGAATTCGCCCACGGTTTCCCACCAACTGCGGCGCAAGAGCACCGAGCCGGGCATGGCGACGCAGTCGAACAGCCAGGCGGCCGGGCGCAAATCAGCATGGGACCGCCAGGGCAAGCGAGCGCCGAGGTCCGCGCCCTGGTCGTTGATGAGCGCATAGCCGCCAATCGCCAGGCCCAGGTCAGGGCGGCGGGCGAAGGTAGCCAGATGGGCGGCCAGCGCGCCCGGCGCGTAGAGATCATCCGAATCGAGAAAAGCGAGAAATTCGCCGCGGGCCAACCGGGCGCCGTGGTTGCGCGCGGCCGAACGGCCCTGATTGGCCTGCTGAACGACACGCACGCGGGGGTCGTTGGCCCAGCCGGCCAGGCACGCGGCCGTGTCGTCGGTGGAGCCATCGTCCACGACGATGACTTCGATGTCCTCCGCGGCGAGGGCGGGCGGGTCAGCGGTCAGGCTCTGGTTCGCTGGGCCTGGCGCTGCGACGGTCGAACGGGCCGGGGTGGTCTGCGCCAGGGCGCTGGCGACGGCCGCGGGCAGGAACGCGGCCCGGTTGTAAGTGGGAATGACGACGGAGATGCGCAGCATGATCTCAGCGCCGGCCGAACGGCAGCCAGCGCGCCAGGAACGAGCGCCGGGCCGGTCGCTCGAACTCGTAGCCGAACGCCTCGACATCGGCGCGGAAGCGGTCACGGACGAGGGCGACGAGTTCGTCGTCGTAATAGACAGAATAATGCTCGTGGCTGGACTTGTTGCGCACCGGCAGCTCCTGATAGGGGATGTCCAGGCGCTCGCACAACTGGCGGAAGTCGGCGTCCAGGCGCTCCTGGCGCATCACCAGGTTGACATGGCTGAACGGCGCCTGCCCGGGCGGGTCGTCGGGAAGTTCAACGAAACTGGCGGCCGACGCGATCTTGTTTGCCATCTTCAAGAAGCGCGCGCGGTCCCAGGTCACCGGCCCGCGATGGGGCGAAAAGTACATGGAGATCAGGCGCTCCCACGGGTTGCGCACACAGGTGGTCTTGAACAGGCGCTGGAAAAGCGCAGCGGGCAGTTCGCGCTGGTAGTCGCGCAGGGGCGAATGTTTGCGCAGGTTGTAGACCGGATGCACCAGGCCAAAGCGATCGAAGCCGTCCAGCTCCTCCATGGGGCGCGCGGCAAATTTTTGCGCATAGGCCGGCAGCGCGTCGCCCTGCGATTGCGCCGGCGGGGGGGCGATTTCCTGCGGAAACGCCTTGATGAGTTGGTCATCGGCAAAGGGCAGCAAGATGTTCTGGATCGAATTGCCGGCCGTCTTGGGGATGTGAACGAAGAGGAAGTTGCGTTGCTCTGAAATCATGCGTTGATTCGGCTCCGTGATGCTTGCTGCGCCCAATGATAGGCGGCGACGGTGCGGGCGGCCACTGCGGCCGGCTCGAAGCCGCCGGCCTGGAAACGGCGGCGGCTGGCTTCGCCCAGCGCGTGCAGTTCGTGACGCGGCCGCTGCGCCAGGTCGGTCAGGGCGGCAGCCAGTGCGGGGACATCGCCCGGCGCGACCAGCCAGCCATTTTCGCCGTCAACCACCAGCTCCGGGTTTCCGCCCACGCGGGTGGCAACGATGGGTTTGCCCGCGGCCAGGGCTTCGATCAGCGCCACAGGCAGGCCCTCCCAGTACGAGGGCAGCACGACCGCGTCGCTGGCGGCCAACAGGTCGGGCAAGTCGGCATGGGTGACGATGCCCAGGAAGCGGACCTGCGCGCCCAGGTGTAGCTCAGCGGCCAGCGCCTGCAGCTCAGCGCGCAGGGGGCCGTCGCCGGCCAGCAGCAGGCGCACCTGCACACCGGCGGCGATGACCTGGGCCACCGCGTGCAGGAGGTCGCGGTGCCCCTTCTGCGGCATCAGGCGGGCCACGCAGATGATGGTACACGGGCCGCTGGCCGTAGATGGCCGGGCCGGCAGCGGCGTGACCGGGTAAGGAATGACGGCAATGGGCTGAACCGCGCCGCCAATCCCAATCAGGCCATCGCGGCCGGCCGCGGAAACGGCAATCAGCAGGTCGGCATTCAGGAGCGGCGCGGCGACGAGCGGCTCGTGCAGGGCGGGGTCGGGGCTGTTGTGCTCGGTGTAGACGACGGGATAATCAAAGCGGCGCAGCCAGGCCAGCGCGCCCGGCGGGTCTTCACCGCAGCCCCAGCCATGCACATGCACGATGGCCGGCGCCGCGGGCGGGGATCGGCGCCAGGCGGACTGCAAGTGGCGGTAATACCAGTGTTCGACGGCCAGCAGGCGCGCCAGGCGCTCACGGCCAACTCCCTGGGCGCCCTGCCAGGAACGCTGCCAGGCGCGGCCGCGGCGCAGCGCATCGGCCAGGGCCAGCAGGGCCAGCAGCGGGCTGAGCAGAGTCAGGCCGGCCGCGATCAACGCCAGGCGTCGGCCCCGCACCAGGTCGGTCAGGCGAACGAGCCAGGGTGGCGCGCTGAGGATGGGGATGCCGGCCGCGGTCAGACTGGCAACATTCTGGTTGGGCAGGGTGGGACGCCGCACCACGTAGATGCGCACCCGGTGTCCCTGCGCCTGCAATTCACGGGCCAGCGGCACCAGCGCGGATTCGATGCCGCCGATGGGCGCCAGCACGGTCATCAGCATGGTGATGTCAAACATGGACCAAACGGGATCTCATGTCAATCAACGTATCCCAGTTCGCGCAGGCGGCGCTGGACGATTTCGGCCTCGGCGGCGCTCAGGGCGGCGGTGCGCGGGGCGGGTGGGTAATGCCGGCGGTTGGCCTGCCACTGGCTGTAGAAGGCTTCAAAGCGCAGGCGGACCCCCTGGTAGGCCGGTTCTGCGCTGACATCGGTCGTTTCCCTGGGATCACGCGCCAGGTCGAACAGGCGGCTGGGGCGCCCCTGCCAGACGATGAGCTTGGTCGTTTCGCTGACGATGGCGGTCTGGCTGCCGGTATGGCTGCGGTCGTGCAGGGCCGGGCTGTCGGCCACACGCTGAGCGGCCTCTGCGTCCGACTGGCCCGCGTACTCGCTGATGACCGCGGGCCGGTCCGCGGCGGTCGCCAGCAGGCTGAGGCCGGAGGAGAGCGCCGCGGCCCGCGGCGTCCCCTCAGCGCCCGCGGCCGCCAGCGGCCGCCAGCAGGGTGGGGGGGATGTCCACCAGGCTGACCGGGCGCGTCACGACTGCGGGGGTGGTGAGGTCGGGGTGAACGAGGATCAGCGGCACATGGATCAGCTCCTGGTAGAGCCGCGGCCCATGCCCGACGATGTTGTCATGCTCGCCGAACATCTCGCCGTGATCGGCCGTGATGATGAGCACGGTGCGGTCGAGCAGGCCGCTGCGCTGCAGGTCGCCGACGAAGCGGCGCAGGCAGGAGTCCAGGTGACAGATGGCCGCGTCGTAGAGCGCCATCTTCTGGCGCTGATCCTCCGGATCCACGGTGAGCAGCAGGCGGTTGTGCTCCAGCGGCTGGATGTCGCGGTAGCGATTGCTGTGCTGCCAGGGATCGCCGGCGACGAAGCGGCGTACGATGGAGAGCGGCGCGGTGTAGGGCATGTGCGCGTCCATCAGGTTGGCGAAGACGAAGGCCGGCTGCGTGGCCTCAGTCAGCGTGCGCCGGATGTCGGCCAGGGTGTCCCCGCTGCGCGTGCTCCAGCCGCGCTGGTAGGGGAAGGGCTGGCGGCGGACGCGATCTACCCAGAAGTTCCAGGCCCGGTTGAGGAGGGTGCGGCGGTAGCGGGGGCGCCAACTGCCATCCCAGTAGTCCACCTGGCGGCCAAACGCGTCGAGCAGGCCGGTTTCACGGCTGACCAGCACGTTTTGCGTGAAGGCGTGGGTGGTGTAGCCGGCCGCGGCCAGCAGGGTGGGCAGTTGGGCCACCTCCGGCGCCAACTGCCGGTCAGCGTGGCGCGGATCGAAGCTGAGGCCATGCTCACTGGAATAGAGGCCGGTGAACATCGAGGTGTGCGACGGCACGGACCAGTTGCCGGGCGCGTAGGCATTGCGGAAAACCCGGTGGCGGGCGGCCAACTGCGCCAGGAACGGCGTGGTGGGGCGGTCATAGCCGTGAAAGGTGGTGTTGGCCGCGCGCACAGAGTCGAGCACCAGCAGAACCAGGTGAGGCGGTGAGATCATGGATGAGACCCGACGGCGGATTTCTGGACGATGATCTGGCGGTAGACGGCCAGGGTGGCCTTGACCATGGCCGCGACGGTGAAGTCGCCGGCCAGGAAGCGGGCACGGCCGGCCTGACCCATGCGCCGGCGCAGATCGGGGTCCTGGGCCAGGCGGTGCAGCGCGGCGGCCAGGGCGGCGGGGTCGTCCGGCGGCGTCAGCAGGCCGTTGACCCCCTCTTCGATCAGCTCCGGCAGGCCGCCGACGCGCGTGGCGACGACCGGTTTGGCCCAGGCCATCGCTTCGAGCACGCTGACGGAGCGGCCATCGTTGCGCGTGGGGTGGGCGACGATGTCGGTGCGCTGCATGATGGGCGCCAGGTCAGCAAAGGCGCCGCTAAATTCGACATAAGGCGCCAGGCCCCAGGCAGCGGCCTGCGCCTGCAGGCCGCTGCGCAAAGGGCCATCGCCGGCAAAAACGACCCGCAGCGCGCCCGCCGGACTTTCGCCCGCCATTTCTTGCTCGTGCAGGATGCGCAGTGCGGCCAGCAGCAGGTCTGGCCCTTTCTCCGGCGCCAGGCGCCCCACCGCGGTGACGATGACCGGGCCGGGCGCGGGGCCGGCCGGGTGAGTAGGGCGCAGCGCGTCGTCGGCGGGCGCGCTGGTCACGGCATTGGGCACGACCACGCCTGGCGGAATGGGGCCGCACAGGCGCTGCAGCCCGTCCAGGCTGGCCTGCGCACGGCCGATGATGGCATCGGCCCGGCCGATGACCGGACACAGGCCCGCCCAGACCGACGCCAGCCCCTCATCGGGCGCGCCATATTCGGTGTAGATCAGCGGCAGGCCGCGATCGTCCGCGTAGACCAGACCGCCCGGCAGCATGGAGTGCTGCACATCCACCAGATCGGGCGGCCAACGCCGGCGGGCGCGATCCAGGCGACGCCACAGCCACCAACTCAGGCCATCGGCGAAGAGCCAGCGCCCGAAGCGGCCGTGCAGCCAGCCAACCGCGCCCTGCCAACTGCGCGCCCAGGATCGGCCGCGACGCAGGCGGTCGGCCAGGGCCGCGAGCAGGAGCAGGGGGACGCACAGCGCCAGCAGCAGGCGCATCGAAGCCTGGCGCCAGGCCAGGGGTGGGTCGAGCAGACGGGCCAGCCAGGCCGGCGGCGCGGAGAGGGTCACGCCTGCCTGCTGCATGCGCTGCCAGTAGGGGTGATCTGGCGCGACCGCCTCGCGGATGGCGACGAACACCTGCACCCCTTCGGCGGCCAGGCCCGCGGCCAGGGCCGACATCTGCGCCTCGAACCCGCCGCGCGTGCGCAGGTCAGGCGCCAGGAGGTAGACTCTCATGCCGGATCGTCCCAGCCGAAATCACGGCCCAGGAAGTCGGTCAACCGCCGGTTGTGCGGCCGGAAGAAGGCGGCGAGTTCGCCGAAGACCGCGGGTTTCTCGGAGAAATCCGAAATTTGGCCCGAAATCTGGCCCCCAGTCTGATTGAAGGGCCGGTACGCGGTCGGTTCCCAGGCCGGCAGTTCCAGGAAGTCGAGCACCTGGCGGAAGATGAGCGCGGGCTGCTCGTAGAAGTCCTCGCTGCGCAGGATGAGCATCTGCCCGGCCGGGAAGAAGCGGCGCCAGGCCTGCAGTTGATCCACGTAGAGGCCGCGGGCCAGGTAGGAGAAGTGCATGGGGGCAAAACCGGGGGAAGCCGGGTCGGTCTGCAGTCTGTCCATGTCTCCGGCCAGGCGCTCCTGCTCCGCGGCCACGGCGTCAGCAAACGAAAGGGACTCGATGCCCTGGCGGCCGGAGCGGCGCTCCAACTGGTAGTGCGAGTAAGCGCGGTCCACCGGGTTGCGCAGCAGGGCAATGAGCTTGACCCGCGGCAACAGCGCCTGCACGGCCTGCGGCGCGGCCGGGTGAAAGAGGTACATCGGCGTCGCCTCGCCCACACGCTGAGCGCGGGCCAGGCGCAGGGGAAAATGGGCCTGGTACCAGCCGCGGCCGGCGCTCAGGTTCAGGTCGAAGTAGTGCAGCTCCTTGTCGCGCACGGCCGCCACCGCGGGATGCCCGGCCAGATAATTAAAGAGCGAGGTGGTGCCCCCGCGCTGCGCGCCGATGATCAGGAAATCGGGCAGGCGGCGCAGGCGCGACGTCAGGCGCCGGGTCAACCAGGTGCGCAGGAACGACACGTAAAACCCACGATTGCGCAGCAGGGCCGGCTGCTCACGGACGGCGTGCGGCAGGGTGCGGCGGGCCGTGCTGGTATCGAAGCGGGCCAGGGCGTCGAAACAGGCCTGGCCCCAGAAGTGCGGCTGACGGCTGCGCCATGACGCCAGCGCCAGACCCGCGGCCGGACGCAGCGGGGCCGGCAGGGCCGCCAGCTCGTTCAAGAGCGCCCGGCTCGTCAACTGCGGGATGGCCCAATACTGGCGCTGCAAGCCAAGCCAGCGCTGTTCGAACAGGCGGCTCAGCAGCGGCGTCGCGGCCTGGCCATGGCGGGCAAACGCGGCCTGGATGTCGCCGATGGCCGCCAGTGAGGGCATCACGACCGCGCCCAGGCTGTGACGCCAACTGATGCCCAGCGGGCGATCGCCCAGGGCCTGCCAGCGCGCCTGGCCCTGTACGCGCAGCCAGTACTCGTGCTGGCTGGCTCGTGACAGATCGGGCGGGCCGTGCTGCGCCAGCAGGCTGCGGCGCACCAGCAGCAGCGGCCAGGCGGTGGGCAGCGCAAAATCAATATCGCCGGACAGGCCGGCGGCCTCCTCGCTGCCTTCGGCGGCCAGCACGTACGCGCCACACACCATCTCCGCGTCGGCGGCCAGGCCGGCCAGCGCCGCGGCGGCGGTCAGCGCCTCGCCGGGCAGCAGCCAGGCGATGAAATCGCCCTGCGCCTGCGCCACCCCGTGCGCCAGCGCCGCGCTGGGGTCAGCGGTGGGCGGCGCGTCCAACACGGTGAGATGGCCGGCGTGCTGCTCCACCAGCGCCCAATGCTCAGGGTCGGCGCCGCCGTTGACGGCCATCCACTGCACACCCGCGCTGGCCTGCACGTGCGCCAGGGTGGCCGCCAGCCAGCGTCGCGGCGCGGCCGTGACCACCAGGACGACAGACAGACGAACGGGCACGGCTAATCCACGTAACCGAGCGCGCGCAGTTGCTGGGCCATCAACGCCTCTTGCTCCGGCGTGAGGTCGGCAGAGGCATCGGCATCCGGCGGCGCGGCGGGGTCGCCCTGCTTTTCGGCGGGGGTGGCCGCGGTGGGCTGAGCGGACGGCGGACGCTGCGCCAGCAGCGCGGGCGCCAGGAACTCCTGCAGCACGCGGCCATCGTAGTCGGCCGGCCGGGCCGCGTCCATCAGGTAGAGCACGGTGGCGGGAATGTCGGCCAGGTCCGCGGCCAGCATGTTCTCGCCGGGGCTGAAGTCCGCGCCCGAGAAGACGAAGATGCCGTCGCGGCTGTGTTCGCCGTTCCACGCGCCGCTGCCGCGCTCGAAGTAGGACGCGCTGCGGTAGTTGGGGCCGAACGCCAGGCTCCAATCCGAGCTGAAGGTGTCCAGGATGAGGGCCGGGGCCTGCGCCATCTGCGGGCCGTGGTACAACTGGCCGGCGGGCAGCACGGCCTGGAAGACCGGCTTGCCGCCGGGGTCGGTCAGGGCCAACAGCCGCGCCTGCACATCGGCCGCGGCGTCGGCGGCCGCGGCGGGGTTGGCGTAGATGAGCGAGCCGAACGACATGAACTGTGAACGTCCCCAGTCGGCCTGGCCGTCGAACGCGTAGGCGCGATACGCGGCGGGCGCAAGCTGCTCCAGGCGGCGCGCCAGCCAGGCCGGTAGCGGCCCGTTTCCGGCTCTCAGCGCCCGGCGCAGCCCATTGCGCACCACTCGTTCCAGCGGCCCACGCAGTCCCGCCTGTTGACCGGCCTGCACGAGCAGCCAGTTCAGGTCGCCGGCCGGGTCCGTGGGCGTGCGCGGCGCCCAGGTGAGCAGGCCCTGGTCATAGAGCCACTGGTTGATGTAGAACTTGCCCTGGATGCGCCGCGAGCCGTGGTCCGAAATGAGCATGACGTTGAGCGGCTGCAGCGCGTCGAGCAGTTGGCCCAGGTGGCGGTCGCTGTCCGCGTAGGCTCGCTGCACACCGGCCATGTCGGGCGCCAGGTGATTGGCGTGATCGGGCAGCATCAGATTGATGACGAGGACATCGAGTTCGAGCTGCGCGGTCAGGCGAATGGCCGCGGCCACCTGAAACGCCTGCGTCCGCTCATCGGCCGCGTACCAGCCCTCGCCGTTCGCCAACATGCCTTCCAGGTGGCCCGGCTCGTAAGGCCCCAACTCCGCCTCCAGCCCGGGCAGGAGGTTGGGCGGGTAGAGGTAGCGGCGCAGCGGGTCAATCAGCGGATAGCCGCACAACACGAAACCGTCCAGCGGCTGGGCTGGAAAGGTGAGCGGGATGTTGACCAGGCCCACCCCGCAGCCGCGGGCGTTGAGCTGGCGCCAGAAAGGGACGCCATGCACCGTGGCGGAGGTGTGCAGTTGCAGATGCGGGGGATCGGCGTCGCGCACCAGCCGGTTCCATTCGAAGACGCCGTGCTTGCCGGGATTCGCGCCGGTCGCCAGGGTTGACCAGGCCACGGGCGTCAGCGCGGGCATGGTGGAATGGAGCACGCCAGAGCGCCCCTCGGCTATCAGGCGCTGCACGTTGGGCAGCAGGCCGTCCTGCAGCCAGGGCGTCATGTATTCCCAGCACGCGGCGTCGAATCCGGCCACGAGCAGCGGCAGGCGGCGTCCGCTCATGATTGCTCTCCGCGGGGGTCAGTTGGCTGACCGGGCTGTCGCCCCGGCGGTCCCGCAGAAAATCGCCCGGCGCGCCAGCGGGCGATGAGCGCGGGGCCGAACGCGCGACGCAGCAAGGCTTGCAGCAAGATAGAACGCACCCCGCGGTTGGCGAGGAGCCGCGGTTGGCGGCGCACGGCCCAACGCAGGCAGGCCGCGGCCTGATCGGGCTGCTGGTCGGCCAGGCGCAGGCCCTGGCTGAGCAGCAGTTCGGTGACGAACGGCTGCACCGCGCGGGTCAGCGGGCCGGGCAGCGCGGTGCAGGCGGGGTCGGCCAGCTCAGCCGCGAAGCAGGCGGGCCATTCCGCGGGCCGACCCCGCGCCAGCGCTTCCCAGCGCAGACCCAACGGACGCCGCGCCGCGGCCACGCCATCGCCGCCGTGCCGCTGGGCAATGCTGTAAATTTCGCCGATCATCGCCAGCGGCAGCGCGTGGGTCTTGGCCTGCGGCTGCAGGCGAAAGAGAGCCAGCGGCGCATCGGCAAGGAAGACAAAATCGCCCACCTGGCGCAGGCGAATCCACAGGTCGTAGTCCATGCCATAGTGCAGCGACCCATCCAGGTAGCCCACCTGCCGCAGCGCGCTGTGCCGCAGCAGCACCGTCGGTTGGCGAATCACGCCCCCGCGCCCCAGCAGCGTGCTGAGCGGCGGCTGCGCCTCGATGCGGCCGGTCGAACTCTTGACCTTGCGGCCCGCGCTGTCAATGTAGTCACAGTTGCCATGCACGAGCACCGCGTGCGGATGCGCCAGCAGCGTCGTCACCGCGCGGATCAGCGCGCCCGGCAGCAGCAGATCGTCGGAGTTGAGCCACCCCACGAACTCCCCGCGGGCGCGGCGGAACCCCTGGTTGATGGCGTCGGTCTGTCCGTGGTCCGGCGCGCTGACCCAATGCGTCAGCCAGGGCGCATAGCGTTGGATGATCTCCACGCTGCCATCGCGGCTGCCGCCGTCCATGACGATGACCTCCAGGTTGGGGTAGCCCTGCAGCAGCACGGAGCGCAGCGCCTCTTCCAGGAACGCGGCCTGTTGAAAGGATGGAGTGACGATGCTGACGAGCGGCCAGGTCATGTCAGGCGCCAGGTCGGGCGTCGGGGCGTCGGTCCAGGGCCAGCCCTGTTGGCAGGTCGGCGGCGGTAATTCAGCGAGAGTCGGCATGATACGGTCCCACCATTGAAATTTTCACACAGGGACGCGACTGCGCAGGAAGTTCCAGGCGCCGCGCCAGGGGCCGGCGGCCTGCACGGCCTGGGCGCGGGCCACCTGCCAGCGTTCGCGGCGCGTCCAGGTGCTGGCCGGGCGCAAAACGACATTCCACGGCGCAAGGGGAGAGAGCCAGGAAACCTGGTCTCTGCCGGTCAGGGCCGCGGCCAGTTCATCCTGCGGATATCCCAGGCGGTTGAGGGTGGCCTCGCCCAGCTCATCCAGGTAGGCCTGGGCAAAATGACGCATCTGCGCGTCGCCTGCCAGGGCCTGCCACTCGGTCAAATGATCCGGCACCGGGCGGTCATGCTGTTGAATGCCGATCTGATCGCCCAGGCGCCCCGACGGCGCGGCGCGTTGACCGTAGGTCAGCATCTCCGCGTGCGGCGCCAGGCCCAAGCGCTCGCATAGACCAGCCAGGCACGCCTGCGGCTCGGTCGCCAGGTCCTCATAGCGCACCACGATCGCGGCGTCGCCCTGCGTCTGTATCGCGTCCGCGATGCGCACAGGCGCCACGCGCAGATCGGCCGCGTGCTGAGCCAGCCGCGGCCAATCGCCCTTCACCCAGGTGGTCAGAATAGAATGCAGCACCGCCAGCGGATTGCGCAGGAGCAGGATGACGGACGCCTGCGGGAAAAGGGCGCGCAGTTCCGGGATGATGAAATAGTAGCGCGGCGTCTTGTCCAGGAAGATGCGCTTGCCCTGCCGGGCCAGCGCCGCGCCGTAAACTGTAGCCGCAAATGCACGCAGGCCGTCTCGATAGGTCTCTGCGCCGTCCGCGTGCTCGGCCAGAAAGGCACGCACCGCCTTGAAGGCCCACTGACTGTTGTATTCGGCCTGAATGCCATGCTGACGCAAGCCGTAGAGCGGGTGCAGGAGCAGCCAGGGTTCGGCCGCGGTGGCTATGTCAGGATGGCCGCTGAGCATACGCTGCAGCAGGGTGGAGCCGGCGCGCGGCTGCGAAATGATGAAGATCAAGCCCTCACCCAGGAACTCACCAGGCATCGTCGGCCTCATAGCCCAGGGCGATCAGGATATCGCCCGCGATTGCTTTGCACAACTGTTTGTGCTCCGCGTCGAAGGCCTGCCGCCAGGCGCCGCTGGCGCCCTGGCGAAAGTTGCGCGTGCCGCCAAACAGGTCGCCGGCCACGCGGCGCAGGGTCGCTTCATCACAGGGGATGCCGAGGTGGCGCACGATGGCGGTCAATTCTGCGATCTGGGCCGCCTCGCTGCCCCCGCCCCGCGGGCCAACCAGCGCCTCGAAGCGGGTGATGCAGGTGTTGGCATCCTGCAGCCAGGGCAGGAACAGACGGTAGCGCTCGCCGATGCCCAGCAGAAAAGGCTCGCCGGGCGCTGCGGCCGGAATGCCCCGCAGGGTCGCGCCCAGGCGCTCAGCCTCCGGCAGGCCCTGGTAATGCGCGTGCAGGCGATGCGCCGGGTTGGTCATCACGTAGGTGACATGCGAGAGCGCGGTGTCGCGCGGATCGCGCAGGATGAGGACGCTGCGCAGGCCCAGGCGCCGGAGCAGGGCGCTGAGTTCAGGCGAAAAAGGGATGTGCCCGCGTGCGTAGGGTGTTGGGGCGGCTGCCTGCGCCAGCAACGTGGATCGCAAGAAGGTCTCGACTGCGGCCAGGCTCAGCCAGGCGTCGGCGCCCACGCCCACCATCACCAGGGGATCGCCATCAACGGGCGGCTGCTGGCGCCGCACATCCTCCGGCAAGAAGGAGACATGCCGCGGTTGCACGCCAGGCAGCAGGCTGATCGCCTTGGAGAGCAGGTTGGTGCCGGCTTTGGGCACGCTGTTCAATAGGAAGGACGCCGCGGCGGCCGGCCGACCGCGCGCACTGTTGAGCCAATTTATCGCCTTTATCGCCTTTATCACCGCACGCCGCCCGTCACCAATCCAGGTCTTGCTCATACCCCCACTCGATCAGGGACTGGCCGGCCAGCTCTTTGAACAGCGCCCTGTGAGCCGGGCTGAACTCCTTGCGCCAACTGCCAATGGCCCCGCGGTCGAAGGTGTTGGTGCCCCCGAAGACCTGGGCGGCTGCCTGCTCGATCTCCGCGGCCGACAGGTGCAGGCCAATATGGTTGGTAATGGCCTCCAACTCCTGGCGTTGGCTGGTCCGCGACCCACCGCCCTGCGGCCCCACCAATTTCTCGAACGCGGTCGTATAGTTGAACGACTGCGCCATCCACGGCATCACACTGCGGCAGCGCTGGGCGATGTCCAGCAGGCGCGGGCCGTCGTCGCCAACCGGCTCGACGCCGCGAATCGAAACGGTGATGCGCTCGGCCGGCGACAGCGGGCGATAGAGGTCAGACAAGAAATGTTTGGTCGTCTTGGAGACGTGGCGCGCATGGGACACGACGATGTCGCGCGGATCACGAATCATCAGCAGCGATTTCATCTCCATTCGAGTCAGCAGCGCGGCCAGGGCCTCAGAGAAGGGAATATGCCCGGTCACGTAATGGCCGGGTTTCACCTGCTTCAGAGCCTCGTGCAGCGAGGCGAGCACCACCAGGTGCGGCCAGTCAATCCCGATCGGGACCAGGGTGGCCGTTTCGGACGCGGCCTGCTCGAAACGCGCGGCGCTGGTTTGACCAAAATGAACGGGGGCGCGCTGTATTCCCGGCAGCAGATCCATCGCTTTCGACAAGAGGTGAGTGCCGGACTTGGGCAGGCTGTTGAGCAGGGTCGGCCGGGGACCTGCGGGCGGGCACAGACGGTCGAGAAGGTTCATGAGGCAGGTTCTATCAGGGGCTGCGCTGGGCCAAACAGAGCCGGGCCAACCCAGCCGCTGTCCTCGACCGCGCCCTGTTCGCGGCGATGAATCCAGCGATGAGGAACCACGATCATGCCGCGGCCGGGGAAGGAGCCGCTGGCATAAATATCATGATTGCGCACCGAGAAGGACAACACATCGTTCAATTCCAGATAGCGACCCTGACGCAGGCGGGCGACCGCAATGTCAACCCAGTAATCGCCGGCCAGGAGGGGCAAGATGGGCAGCACAACGTCCAACGTGCCGCGGCCGCTCAGGTCGTGCAAGGGGAATCCGCTCGTCGGGTCGTTGGACAAGCGCAGGACCTCCATGCCCATCTGTGACTTGACGCGAATGCCCAGGCGCACCGACGGCATGGTCTTGCCGTCCGCCACACTGTAGTGCAGACGCAACTTCAGGCTGCCGCCGACCGGCAGGTCCTGCAGGATCTGGTCGTGCGCATCGAGCACTTCGATGTGGTCAATGCGCACGGGGCCATCGCCGCCCAGTTTGTTGGTGTCCACGTGCCAGCAGCCACCGCTTTCGCCCTGCGCCAGGTAGGTGCGAATGACATCGTCCGGCGTGCCTTCCATCAGCAGGCGCCCCTTTTGCAGCAGGATGGCGCGCGTACACAGGTTGGCCACGGCCGCCATGTTGTGACTGACAAAGAGGATAGTGCGGCCGTCGTTAGCGATGTCGCTCATCTTGCCCAGGCATTTGCGCTGGAACGCGGCATCGCCCACGGCCAAAACCTCGTCAATGAGCAGGATCTCCGGATCGAGATGGGCCGCGACGGCAAAGGCCAGGCGCACGTGCATGCCGCTGGAGTAGCGTTTGACCGGGGTATCGAGGAATTGCTCCACCTCGGAAAAGGCCACGATCTCATCGAACTTGCGGCGAACCTCGGCGTTCTTCATGCCCAGGATATTGCCGTTGAGGTAGATGTTTTCACGGCCGGTCAATTCGGGATGAAAACCGGTGCCCACTTCGAGCAGCGAGCCAATGCGCCCATAGATCTGGGCGCGGCCCTCGGAGGGTTTGGTGATGCGACACAGCACCTTGAGCAGCGTGGACTTGCCGGCGCCATTACTGCCGACGACGCCGACGATTTCACCCTGGTTGACCGCGAAGGAGATGTCACGCATCGCCCACAGCGTCTCCGCCTCGCTCGGCGGTCGGCCGATTTCACGGATGTAGGCAAAGGGCGCCAGGGCAACCTGACGTGCAGCCTGCCAGGCGTTGGCCGGACGCGACGGAGGGAGGCCAATACGATACATTTTGCCGAGATGTTCGGCGCGAATGACTGGGTCGTTCATAAGGATGATGGGTACACTGAGTAGAGTGCGGCCTGAAACCGGGTTTCTGATGCGACGAGAAACCCGGTTTCTGGGAGAAACCGGGTTTCTGATAGGTTGATGCGTTAGGCGTCCGGTTTCTGGGAGAAACCGGGTGTCAGGATGAGGTGCTCAGGGGCAAGGAATGGTCGTTTCGACGCTGGTCAGCACATCGTCGGGGAAGGCGCTGGCGACCGCGGCATAGGCCGTATCCGTACCGACGTTGCCGTGCAGGCGGTCAATGGCGAGATCATCAGTGCAGGTATCATCCGCTCCGTAGAGGGTGTCATTGTCCTCATTGCCATCGAGGCGATCGGTCCCAGCCTGGCCCCACATGACGTCGTCGCCGTAGCCGCCGCTCATGATGTCATCGTTGAAGTGACCGTTCATGAAGTCAGCGCCGACGCCGCCCATCATGTCATCATAGCCAGCACCGCCGATCATATTGTCGTTGCCATAGCCGCCGGTGATGGTGTCGTTGTCGTTCTGACCCTGAATGATGTCATCGCCATCGCCGGCCTCGATCAGGTCGTTGCCGTCGTTGCCGCGCAGGTTGTCGTTGCCGAAGCCGCCCTCGATCCAACCATCGCCGACGTTGCCGAGGATCGTGTCGTTGCCGGCATCGCCCAGCAGACGGTTGTCTGCGGTGTCGCCGATGATACGGTCGTTGAAGGCCGAACCCCAGACGTTCTCCAGAGTGGCGAGAACGATGGTGTCCGTACCGCCCCAGCCGTCCGTGGTTGCCAACGCACCGGTGAGGTCAACCACGACGCGGGTCGGTGAATCGTTGTACATGGCCCAGTCTTTGTCGGCGCCGCCATCGAGGCTGTCATTGTTGGCGCCGCCGTTGAGTTTGTCACAGCCGCCGAGGCCGGACAGGGTGTCATCGCCGCCGTTGCCAAACAGTCTGTCGTTATCGGCGGTGCCAGTCAAGATGTCGTTTCCGGGGCCACCGTTCTGCGCGCCCCCGTTGGCGAACAGAGAGCAGTCTACATATTCCAGGGCCTTGTAGTTGTCCACACCGATGGTCTCGGCGATGGTGTCTGCCAATTCGCCATTGATGGCGTAGGCACGCTCCACCAGGGCCTGGCCAATGGACATCGGTGAATCCTTGGCATCCAACATTGCGTTGATGCGCGTATCATTCAGGCCGCGCAGGGTGGCCTCAGCCCAGGCATCCGTAGGGCCGCGATGCCCCACCACGCCCGACAGGTCAATGCGGTCGTTACCGTCATGGGTGCGAATGGCGAAGCCCTTGAAACTCGACGAAGCATAGCTGTGGAGGGCGCCGTCGAAGGTCATCACCACGGCGTCGCCGCTGTCCCGTGCAGTCACCACATCCGCGCCGCTGCTGCCATGCACGAAGATGGAGCCGCCGTTGTACTGGTACAAGCCAACCAGGGCCAATGTGCCTGCAGATGACTTAGCCAGAATGTAGTAATCATACTCAGCGTCGGCCGCGTCGCCGGCATCGTTCGGCAGGTTCAGGTCCGTGCCGAGAACGAAGCTCTGCGGGGTTGCGGCATTGGCCATCACCGCCGTACCCAGGACCACATCGCGGGCATCGGCCCGACGATCGGCGGACTGGAAGAAAGTCACGGTCGCATTGGGGGCGGCCTTGCCGAAGTTGAGGGTGACAGTGTTCCCATTGGCGATAAAACTACCACCCGCGAGAGCATCCGAGGATGGCTGTGCAGCAACCCACGCGGTGGTGACGATCAAGACAATGACCAACAATGTGGCAACCGAGCGCGCGCGACGCTGACGAAAGACAGCGGGTAAATGCGTAAACCAGTTCATTTGTTTTCTCCTGCAGACACAAGAAACGGCTTGAGCCACATCGAAGTTGACTCAATCACTGATGAGGGGGAGAAAGGGATCAAACGCACGGGAACGGGGAACAAAAATCGGTAAGTGTCAGGATTCTTGTCAATAGACATACCTCCTTGGTGAACGTGGCTCATGTGGGTGTGGAGGACTACTTGAGTAGAAAGTGTATCACACAGTCACCCGCATGTCAACCAACACTCAAATCGAATCTACGATATTCTGCTCGACGCGGCGGAAGTAGAAGGCGCCGGCCACGAGCAAAATAAGCACCGCCAACACCACCAGGCCATTGAGCCAGGTTGGTTGCCACTCAGCGCCGAGCAGCGCCCAACGCGAACCTTGAATGACCATGGCCATCGGGTTGAGTTGGTAGATCAATTGCCAATTTTCGGGGATCAAGCTCGCGGAGTAGGCCACCGGCGTCAGGTACTGCCAGATGGTGATGGCAAAACCGAGGCCAATGGTCACATCATGGAACTTGATGGCCAGGCCGGCCAACCAAAAGCCCACAGCCAGGCCGACCGCGGCTGCCAGGAGCAAGAATAGGGGAAGGGTGAGCACGGCCCAGGTGATGGTCACATGATAATAGATCAACAGGCCGATCAGGACGAGCAAAGCGGCCAGGTAATCCACCAGGGCCGCCATGACGGTCGCCAATGGAACCAACAGGCGCGGAAAGTAGATCTTGGCGATAATGGCACGCTGCGTGAGCAGGCTCTGGGATGAGTTACGCGCGCTGTTGGCAAAAAACTGCCAGGGCAACAGCGCACTGTAGACGAACAGCGGGTAGGGAATGCCTTCAGATGGCAGCCTGGCCAGGCGACCAAAGACAAAGCTCATCACCACCATGTTGATAACCGGCTGCAGGATGATCCACAGCGGGCCGAACGCCATCTGGCGGTAGCGGCCTTGCACCTCACGCCAGAAGAAGGCCATCAGCAGGTCACGGTATTCCCAGATCTGCCCAAGCTCCAGGCGGCTCCAGCCGCGCACCGGCTCGATGATCACCGTCGGTACCGCGGCCGCGGTTTTCTGGTTCTTGCCGGCCAGGCCAGGCGTTGTTTTTTTCGTTGCCTGCGGCGGCAACGTGGATTCGGTAAATTCACTCATGTCGTTCTTTTTCACTCTAGTGACGGCGGCGCATCCGTTGCACCTGAACCATCGCGACCAGGAGAATCAGGACCGGTACCATGCCAAACACCAGTCCGGTCGCCCCGGACTGCTGCCAGCCCTTGGGCGGCGGCGGCGCGCGACGGTCGAACTCGTACACCGGAATCACGGTCGGCGTCGCGGTTGGCGACCGCGTCGGCGTGGGGGCCAACCGCGCGGGGTCAGCAGTGGGTGTGGGGATCGGCAACGGCGCCTGGCCCTCGATGGTCAGGGTGCGGCTGGTATACCAGAGCTGCTTCTTGTTGAACCAGAACAGCACGTGCAACTGGTTGCCCAATCCCAGGGCCATGCTCGGCGACTCGATATTCGAGATCTCGCCAGGGACATTGGCCGAAATGCAGAGGGGCCAGGTCCAGCTTCCGCCCTGACGTGACGTATACCAGACGCACTTGCTCTGCGCATACACAACGTGCAAGTCTCCGACCGCGTCCACCAGGATATGCGGCGCGCCTTCGAGAACCGCCCAGCGTCTCCGAGAGGGAGATCTGCTCCACCCGTCCCCAGGTGCGCCCGGCGTCGCCAGATTCCTGGAAGTATTTGCCGCCGACGCCCACCATGCCGACCCAGGTCAGGTAGACCTGAGCATTGGGGCCGGTCGCCACGTTCGGTTGGTTGAAACCGGTGTCGGCTGCCTGCTGCGGTGGGAGCCAGGTCAGGCCCTGGTCGGTGGAGTTGGTGTAATACAGGCCCAGCGGCGGCCACCCGTCCGGCGCCTGATACTCTGCCCACACCACGTGCAGGCTGTTGTCGGCCCCCACGGCCACGCGCACCGCGTTGGGGACGCGCTGCACACGCGTGACATTCGCCACCCAGTGCGGATCTTCCCACTGCGCGCTGGCCGGGTCGAGACGGCGCACATACATGGCCTGGATGCTCGGTACCGCGTAGGCCATCCACACGGCGCCATCGGGCGCAAGCGCCAGCCCAGCGCCGGGCAGCGCATCGTGCAGGGCGGTCGGGGGCTGCCAGTCCTGCGCCGAAGCTGAGGGCGAGACGCCTGCCCACGTGTAGGTGTCGCCATGCCAGAACAGCGCGATGCGCTGCGTGTTGGCGATGCCCGCCAGTTCGGTAAACGACTCATTGGAGACGAAAATATCAACCGGCTTCCAGTCCGGGCGATCGAGCCGCGTGTAATAGAGTTGATTCGGACCGGGATCAACCTCATTGGGCAGCACAACCCAGAAGGCATGCACCTGTCCGAACGCGTCAGTCACCACCGTGGGGTAGTTGATCGTCCCGTCGGTCTCGAAGACCAGCCTGGGCTGTGACCAGGCGCCGCCTTGCGCGGCCGCGGGCCGGCTGCTCTGCCAGATCAGCGCCACCGCGGTCACTACAACCACCAGCGCCAGCCCCCAACGTCCCTGCCATCTCAATTTCACGCATTTCACGCGCCTGCCTCGTTCCAACGAATCAGCCCCACGCCCTCTCTCTCCTGCCATTCACTCCTCACTCCTACTTCCTCACTCCTACTTCCTACTTCCTCACTCCTACTTCCTACTTCCTACTTCCTACTCCTACTTCCTATCTCCTACTTCCTATCTCCTACTTCCTATCTCCTACTTCCTATCTCCTACTTCCTATCTCCTACTTCCTATCTCCTACTTTGGTTCGCCGCTTGTCCAAGCAGCGCCGCACGTCCTGTCTCTTCGATGTGATCATACCACCAGGTGCGCAGAGCAATCTGGCCCTGGCTCAGATCCACCGTTCGCCACAGGCCCGCGGCGCGGTCAAGCTGGCTGTCAATGGCATAGCTCTCGCCCAGCAGTTGGACTGTGGCGCGCTGACCAGGAGCAGAGGCGTAGGCGGCCTCCAGGTGACGTCGCGCCGCTTCATATTGTCCCAGAGAAAGTTCGATTTGTCCAAGACGCCGATTGGCCGTGGCATTGGTCGCGTCGAGCGCCAGGGCGGCCTCGAAGTGGGCCAGGGCCGGCGCCAGGTTGATCGCGCCGCTGCGCCGCAGTTCGTCCTGCAGCGGCCATTGCGGCCAGGTGTAGACGGCCAATTCGGCCTGTGTCTGGCGCAGCGCGCCCAGGTTGGCCTGGAAACGGGCACGCGTGCCTGGCAGCAGCAGGATCACGCCCGCCAGCAGACCGACCGCAGCCCACACGAACGGCCGCGCCGCGGCCCAGCCTGCGCTGGCGCGAGCGGGTGCGGCCGCGCCGCGCGCCGGCGAAGCCACCAGCGCCCACGGTAGGAACAGGATGAGTACCCCGCGGCTGCCGTAGAAGGCATCGTCCACCTGACCGTGCAGGAGAATGACGCCCACCGCGATCAGCGCGGCTGCACGCCAAAAGGATGGCGCGGCCGGCCGGCGCAGGAGGGCCAGCACAAGCCAGGCGAAGGCCGCCAGCCCCAGCAGCCCCTGCTCCAGCCACACGTTGAGCAAGATGTTGTGGCTGTGAACCTGGTAGCCCACGTGCAGCAGCATGACGTAGCTGGAGTAGGCCATCTCGAAATTGTCCAGCCCCAGGCCGGTGAAGGCGTAATCGCCGATCAGGTCAAGGCTGTGGCGCCAGATCAGCAGGCGGCCGCTGACCGCCGCGGGCAGGGGATACCAACCGCGGCCGGCGCCCATCAGCAGCAGCGCCAGCAGGATCATGCTCAGCCCGGCCAGCAGCCAGGTGCGGGTGGACCGATCAGCGGCGCGGCGGGCCAACCAGCGGCGGCCATGCTGCCATCCCCACCAGACGCCCACGGAGATCAGCAGGGCCATCCACGCGCCGCGTGACAGGGTGAGCAGCAGGCCAGCACTGGAAATCGCCAGCAGGGACAGCCGCGCCCGGTTGCGCGGCAGCGCGACCGCCTGCAAGGGCAGCAGCGCCGCGATCAGGCCGCCGGCCACGTTCGGATGCAAGCGATGACCGGGCAGGGCCGGCTGCCAGGCGGCAAGCCAGGACAGCAGCGGGTCGAGGCCCGACAGCTTGCCCTGCCAGCGCAGCCAGTCGTTGGTCAGCAGGAAATAGAGGGCGACCAGGCTGGCAAGGCTGCCCACCAGCAGGCGCCGCGGGGCGATGACGCCCACCCGCGGCAGCGTGACCTCTTCGGGCGTGGTCGCCAGCGCGGCGTAGAGCGCCAGGCCGGCCACGATGACCCAGAACTTGGCCCAGGCCAGGGTTGGATTGTAGGCCAGGGTCGCGGCCAGCAGCGCGGTGACAAAGAAGAGCAGCAGCGGCGCATCGAACCGGGTGCGGGGCAGCCACTGCCCGCTGCTGAGAACCCGTGACGCCTGGCCCGCCAGGACCAGCAGGAGCGGCCAGGGGCCAAGCTGCGGCCAGAGGTACCAGAGCACCCCGGCCAGGCCGCTGGCCGCCAGATTAACGAGCGCCACGCGGCCTAACTGCGCACGAACTTGAGCGTTTGCCAGCCCACGCTGACCGCGCTCTTGAAGCCTTCCCAGGTGTTCAGGCCCCGCACGAAGGTCAGGATGGGGGCGGGGCGCAGCGACCATTCGCGCGTCGCCCGCTTCTGCCAGTATTCCAACCGTTCAGCCGGCAGCGTGGGGTAGTCGAGCACCGTGGATTGATCCATGTCCACCTCTTCCCACTTGGTGCCGGCGCGGAACCAGTTGTTCTCCACCACCTCGTAGAAGAAAGGGGTGCCAGGGTAGGGCGCCGCAATGTGAAAGAGGGCGATGTCCAGCGGCAGTTCTTTGGCGTAAGTGATCGTTTCCTGAATCGTCGTCTCGGTTTCGCCGGGCAGGCCGATGATGAAATAGCCCCAGTTGTTGATGCCCGCCGCCTTCGACCAGGTCAGCGCCTTGAAGGCCTGTTCCTTGCGATAGCCCTTGCGCGCCCGCTTCAGAATCTGCTCGTTGGCGCTCTCGATGCCCCAGGAGATGTACCAACAACCGGCGCGCCCCATCAGGCGCAGCATCTCCTCGTCCACGTAATCCACGCGGCTGTTGCACGTCCAGCGCACCTTGAGGCCCGTCTCGATGATCAACTGACACAGCCTCACCACCTGCTCCCGGTTGACGGTGAACAGATCCGCGTACATGTGAACGTTGTGAATGCCCAACGTTGCCAGGTACTGCAGCTCCTCCAGGATTTTCTCCGGCGCACGCAGGCGCACGCTGTTCTGGTAGCTGACATGTTTGATGCAGTATTTGCAGCCGGCCGGGCAGCCGCGGCTGGTGACGATGAAGGTAAACGGCCCCTTGATCATCGGCATGCGCTGCCGATCGAGCGGCAGCAGCTCATGCAACGGCATGGGCAGGTCATCCAGGCTGGGGATGAAGGGCCGATCCGGGTTGATGATGATCTCGGTGTCCTTGCGCCAGGCCAGACCGCGCACGGTCGCCAGCGGCGAATCGGACGCGGGCGGCGGATCGGCGCTGAGGGCCAGGGTGATCGGCGCGACCGCCTCAGCCCCGCCTGGCTCCTGGATGCGCACGCGGCCCAGGCGCTGTCCGGCCATCGCCGCCAGTCCACTGGTGGCGGCCAGCATCTTGGCCACAGCGGGGTTGCTGGGTGTCCTTTCCTCCTGCCGATCGAGCAGTTCGCGCAGCGTCATCTCCGGCTCGCCGCGCAGCACGTAATCGAGCGCGGGAAACGGTCGCATCGTCTCCAGGGTCATCGGCGTCACATGTGTGCCGAAGGCCATTGTCTGCGCGCCGACCGATTTCGCCAGGAAAACGCCGTACATGTCGTTGCGCAGGGTGGGCGCGGTGACCTGGGTCACGTAATAGCGCGGGCGAATCTCGTCCAGCAGTTTTTCGAACTCCGGCCAGCTCATGCGCGTGGCGATGCAGTCTACCACCTTGACCGTGTATTCCGGCGCCAGGATGGCCGCCAACTGCGCCAGGCTGACCTGGGGCCAGATCATGTTCTCGCGGCTGCGGCGGCCCACCCGGTGTTGACTGCGAATCCAGATGCCGCCATCGGGCGAGGGTGGGTTGACCAGCAAGACATCCACGCTGCCGGACGGCCGCGTGGATGAGGTGAGCGTCTGCACGGCCGCGCCCGCGTCAGGAAATTGAGACATGGACACCGGCGGCACGCGATGCCTGCCCAGGTTGGCGCGTAAGTCAGGAGATACTTCTGTCAAGTTATCAGCCATGGGTATTTCCTTTGCATCATTTTCATTTTACCGGCGCATCCAGCGTCGGATGCCCTTCCAGGTCACTGGCGACCCGCGCCTTGCGTTGGCTCAGTTCCTCCAGGGCGCGCATGATGAACCAACTGATGACCAGTTGCAGGCCCACCAGCGTACTCAGGGCCGCGAGGAGCTGCCAGAACCACAGCCGTGCCAGCGGCCAGCCATCGAGGCTGAGGAAAAGGCTGGCCAGCCCCAGCGCCAGGCCGGCGCCCAGCCCCAGCAGCCCGATCCACCAGAACTGGCGGTCTAGCGGCGGGTTGAAGAGCGGCCGGCCAAACAGCCCCTGGCGAATGGGGCGCTCGTAAAAAATTGCCACCAGGTAATTGAACATGGCGCCCAGCGCGAAAAGGCTGACGCCGGCCACGGCCAACACCAGGGCCGAGAAGAGACCGAACACCCCCCAGGCGCTCAGTTCGGTGACGCCTTGAGTGCGCTGCACCAGCATCGCCGCGCCCACCAGTCCCGTCACGCTCAGCGCGGCCAGGCTGATCAGCCCGAGGAGGCGCACCGGGTTGTAGGTCAGCGCGGTCCAGACGATGGACTGGGCGAAGCGTGCGCCGTCGCGCGCCACGTTCAGCTTCGACCGCCCCACCCGTTCGGCGTAGGGGATCGGCACTTCGACCATGCGCAGGTGCTCGTGCAGCGCGCGCGTGCTCATCACCGGCGTGAGGTTGAGGCCGTCGGGCAGGGGATAGATTTGAGCCAGGATGGACTTCTTGAACAGGCGCATGCCGCTGGCCGAGTCGCTGATGCGCTGGCCGCTGACCAGGCTGACCAGTTGGGCGAAGAGGATGTTGCCCAGCCGGCGCACCGCCGGCATCTCGCTGGCCGCGCCCGCCATGCGCGAGGCGATGACGATATCGGCCTGTTGCGCCAGGGCTGCGCGGTAGAGCTGGGGAAAATGCTCCGGCGGGTAGGTGCCGTCGGCATCCAGAAAGCCGATCCATTCACCGCTGGCCGCGGCAAAACCGGTCTTCAACGCGGCGCCGTAGCCGCCGTTATGCGCATGGCGAATCAGGCGCGCGCCAGGGGTGGCCTCAACCAACGCGGCCGTGCGATCGGCCGAGCCGTCATCCACGACAATCAGTTCCACCTGGGGTACGCCGGCGGCGGCCAGGGCCGGGCGTGCGTCCAAGACGCGCTGCATCACGGCCTGAATGGCGTTTTCTTCGTTGAAGGCGGGAATCACGATGGAAAGCGTGGTCATGAAGGTCAGAATCCCTGGGCAAAGACTTTACACATGATAGATCGGCCCCTTCGGCAGCGGCAGGTTGGCGGTTTCCAGGTCGGTCAGGATGCGGGCCGGCACACCGCCTGCCACCGTGTGGGGAGGTACATCGCTGGTGACCACCGCGCCGGCCGCCACCACCGCCCCTTTGCCAATGCGCACGCCGTCGGTGACAATGGCGCCGGCGCCGATCCAGACATCATCTTCGATGACGATTCCCTCGGCCGTGATCCCCTGTTCGATCAGCGGTCGCGTCGGGTCGTTGAAGACATGATTGACGGCCAGAATCTGCACGAGGGGCGCGGTGTAGACACGGTCGCCGATGGTGATGCCGCCCTGGCCGCGCAGCACATTCATCTCGCCGATCAGGCTGTCGCGCCCGATATGAATGAAGGCATGCGGTAACTGGCGGAAGTTGTACACGTGCAGCACCGCGCCGTGCATGATGAAAGTGTTGTCGCCGATGCGAATGCCGGCGGGGCAGGCGTGCAGATAAACACCCTGATCGAGATAGACCCCGCGCCCCAGGTGGATCTGATCCGCGAAGCGCAGGCGCACCTGGCTCTCGATGGCCGCCAGACCATCCATGTGCAGGATCAAGCGGTAAGCCAGGCCGCGCAGGCCGATTCCGACCACGGTCGGCGCCCAGCCGAGCAGCGCAAACAGCGTTTGTTCGACAACATAACGCCAGGCATTACTGGCCTGGCGTGAGATATAGAGCAGTAGGCCGGCGGTCACGCCGCCAGGCGCCGATTTGGTCATGGTTACAAAAAATTCCTGGGCGTCGCCTGACCTCAGGCGCAGAGGCGGCGATTTTGTGCAAGAACGCCGTCCCATGCGCCGCCAGGTCGCCGCCCACCTGGGCAGCGACCTGGGCACACAGCCATGCGACGCGTTGGAGCAAAGGCTACGACAGACGCGCGGTTTCACGTCACACAAGAACAATCAAGATCGAATGGCACGGGTAAAGGGTGGCTTGGACGAGCCTGGCACTGCGAATCAGGCTCTCATGCAACCAACAATCAGCGTAGCGGCGCACCGTGATCGCTGACGTTTTCCTGGGAGCGGTGATGACAACCGAGGTTCGACTGGGTGTAGCGGGAGTGATTTGGGATGGTCAGGGCCAAGCCGGCTTCTTTGCCATGCCTGTGCAACACCCATCACGCGTTATGCCATTCCGATATTTGACCTTTTTGACCTTCCGGGAGAGACCTTCCGGAGAGCCTTGCGGGCCTCGACGGCGGGATTCTACCCTCACGTTTGCCAGTGTAGCATATCAACAGAGCAAACGCAAATCATCAGATCGTTTTTTCTTTGGGCGCTGCTGCCGCGAAATCGCCCGGATTTGATTCGTTGGTACCCGCCAAACGCGCACGCGCACTCCTCACTTGCGGGAGGCAATGATGATACGCCTGGTTCATCTCACTCTCGCCTGGCTGGTCGGCATTGCCCTGGGCGACTGGCTCTGGCAGCATCACCTCATCGCTTGTGGCACACCGCTTTGGATCTGGCCGGCGGCCGCCGGATTGGGTGTCATCATCAGCGCGCGCGCCGGCCGCCTTCCTACACTCAGGCTGGCCGCGGCCCTGGGGGTGATGATCCTACTGGGCCTGACACGCTACCAGGCAACTCCCCTGACGCCCTGCCTGGGGCCGACCGATGTAGCCACCTACAATGGCAGCGACGAACAGCCAGCCACGGTCACGCTCACAGGGGTCATTGACGACGATCCTGATCCCCGCGACCGCCAGACACAGTACCGCGTGCGTGCGCAGAGCCTGCTGGTGGGCGAGGAAGAACACCAGGTTCATGGCCTGGTATTGGTGCAAGGCCCGCGCTATCCCCTCTTTGCCTATGGCGACCAGGTGCGCATCAGCGGCAAGCTGCAAACACCGCCCCAACTCGACGATTTCGACTACCAGGCCTACCTGGCCCGCAAAGGAGTCTATGCTCTGCTGCGCCAGGCGCGCCTCGAACGTCTGGCCGCCGGGCAGGGCAGCCGGGTGTGGGCGGCACTCTACGCCGTGCGGGGCCGCAGTGCGGAGATCATCACGCAACTGATGCCTGCGCCGGCCGCGGGGCTGGCGCAGGGCATCTTGCTGGGCATTGATCGTGAGATTCCCAGGGACCTCTACGAACGCTTCAACCTGACTGGCACCTCGCACATCATCGTTATCTCCGGCTCCAACATCAGCCTGGTCGTCGCCATGCTGGCCTCGGCCGCCACGCGTCTGTTCGGGAAGCGCCGCGCCGTGTGGCTGGTGCTGAGCGGCCTGACGGTCTATGTCCTCCTGGTCGGCGCCGATCCCGCGGTGGTGCGCGCCGGTCTCATGGGCGCGCTGGCGGTGATGGCGCTCTACCTGGGGCGCCAGAGCGAAGCCCTCACCTCATTGGCTGTCGCGGTGTTCGTGATGACGCTCATCAACCCGCTCGACCTGTGGAATGTCGGCCTGCAACTGAGCAGCCTGGCCACCCTGGGGCTGATCCTCTTTTCCACGCCGCTGCAGGAGAGCGCCGAGCGCTTTCTCCTGCGCATCCTGCCCTCCACACGAGCACGCCAGGCGATAGGCCTGCTCAACGACGCGCTGCTGGTCACGCTGGCCGCCAATGTCACCACCCTGCCGCTGATCGTTTACACCTTTCACCGCCTGCCGGTCATCTCCCTGCTGACCAATATGTTGATTCTGCCCGCGCAGCCGCCGATCATGCTGTGGGGCGGCGGCGCGCTGCTGCTCGGCTTGATCTCGCCCCTGCTGCCGCTGGCTCGCCTGCTGGCGCTGGTGCCCTGGCTCTGCCTCAGCTACACCATCGCGGTGGTCCGTTGGACCAGCGCGCTGCCCGGCGCCTCGCTGGAGCTGCCCCATTTCAGCGCGGCCTGGATGTGGGCCAGCTACGCGCTCATTTTCGGCCTGCTGTGGTGGAGTCAGCAGGCGGGCGCACGCCGCGCCGGCTGGTTGCGCGCCCTGGCGACACAGCTACCGGCCAAGACGACCCTGCTGGCGCTGACCGGCGCGCTGGCGATTACCGGCCTGGCCCTGACGCAGATGCCTGATGGGCGCCTGCACGTCACCTTTCTGGACATCGGGCAGGGTGACGCCATCCTGATCGAAACGCCCAGCGGCAATACGGCCCTGGTGGATGGCGGCCCTGCGCCCAGCGCCCTCTTCGCCGCGCTGGGCGAAGCCCTACCGTTCTGGGCGCGACGCCTCGACCTGGTGGTCAGCACGCACGACGACCTGGATCACCTCGGCGGCCTGGTGCCCATCATCACCCGCTACCAGGTGGGGCAGGTGGTGGTCAACGGCCTGGAGGCCCACACGCCCGAATATGCGCAATGGCAGGCGAACCTGGGTATGACCGGGATTCCGGTGTTGCGCGGCCAGGCGGGCGGCCAGATTCACCTGGGCGATGGGGTCTGGCTCGATGTGCTTTCGCCCGGCGCCCAGTGGGTCACCGGCACCAGCGCCGACAGCAACAACAACTCCGTGGTGCTGCGCCTGCGCTACGGCCGTTTTTCTGTGCTGCTGCCCGGTGATATCGAGGCGGTGATGGAGGAGGATCTGCAACGGCAAGGGGCCTGGCTGCAAGCCACCGTCCTCAAGGTGCCGCACCACGGCTCGAATACGTCATCCACGGCGGACTGGTTGCAGGTCGTCCACCCGCAGTTGGCGGTCATCGAGGTTGGCAAAGACAACACCTTCGGCCATCCCAAGCCGGAGATTCTGGCCCGCTATCGTGACCTGGGCATCCCGGTGCTGCGCACGGACCTCAGTGGCACGATCGAAGTGAGCAGCGACGGGCGCCGATTCTGGATCGTCAGCGCCCGCTGACTTCGCCAAGTCGTGAACGATCAGGGATCACTACCATTCCGTCAGTTTCCAGATCTCCGGCTGCGCGTCGCCAGCCTCCACACCGATCTCGGCAAAAATCACCACGGCCTGCTTGAGCTGCGCCATCGCCTCTTCGCCGCGTCCGGCTGCATGGAGCAGGTCGGCCAGGTTGTTGCGCAGCGCAGCCTCGCGGTGGCGGTCGCCCAGGGCGATGCCCAGCGCCAGCGCCTGCTCGGCCAGGGCGGTAGCCCGCGCCAGATCGCCGCTGTCGGCGCAGGCCAGGGCCAGGTTATTGAGCGCGGCGATGCGGCTGCTAGGGTCGGGCAGGGTCTCGGCGACGGCCAGGCCGCGTTCGAGGTGCGCGGCCGCGGCGGCGTGATCGCCCCGGCTGCGCGCCAGGATGCCCAGGATGTTGTGCGCCTGGGCCGTGCCGCGACGGTCATCGGCCGATTCGGCCGCGGCCAGCGCGTCGCGGGCCAGCGCCGATGCTCGCTCCGCCTGCCCCTGCGCGTGGGCGGCCAGGCTCCAGTCGGCCAGAATGCGGCCGGTCGCAGTGCGCCCGGTCGCGCCGCCTGCCATGTCCAACGCAGCCGCGAAGTGTGCCTCGGCTGACGGCCACGCCCCGCGGCGGGCATGGACCTTTCCCAGTTTGTATTCAACCGCAGCCAGGGCCGCGCTGGCCGGATCACACAACGCCGCGGCCGCCTCGTAGCTCGCCAGCGCCGCGGTGTAGGTCCCCAAGAGCACGTGCATATCGCCGCTCGCCTCGTGCAGGTGGCGCGTCTCGGGGTGGCCCAGGGCCAGTGCAGCCTGGTAGTGAGCCAGCGCCTCAGCATTGGCATACAGGCTGCGGGCGTGATCGCCGGCCAGGGCGAAACTGGCCGCGGCGTCGGCGTCCTGCCCGGCCAGCCGGAAATGCCTGCCGATCGTCGCGGCCTGCGCGGCCAGGTCGTGCCGCAGCCGCGCCCGCTCCGCCAGCGCCCTGGCCGCGCGGCCGTGCAGCAGCCGGCGGCGGGCGAAACTCGTCTCGGTGTAGGCCAGGTCGCGCAGCTTCTCATGCGTGAAGTCGTAGCGCGGGGTCGCGCCGGCATCCTCGGCCATCTCGCGGATGATCCCGCGCTGCGCCAGCGCTTCCAGCGCTGAGATCACCTCTTCGTCGCTGCGGCCGCTGGTCGCCAGCAGCGCCTCCAGGTCGAAGGAGCGACCAATCACCGCCGCGGTCTGTAGCGCTTGCCGCGTCGCCTCCCCCACAGCATCCAGCCGCGCGCGCAGCAAATCGGCCACGCCGCGGGGCACGGGCCACTCTCCACCGTCGCCCCCCTCATGCTCCTGCGCCAGAACCTCCATGTAAGCGGCGTAAGCGGCCAGGAAGAGCGGCAGCCCCTCCGTCTCGCGGTACAGCCGGCCGCCGATGCCATCCGGCAAGTTGGCGCCGGCGGTGGACAGGCTGCGCACCATATCGAGCACATCGGCCAGCGCCAGGCGCTTGAGTGTGAACACCGTGCCCAGGCCTGCGCGCTGCGCGTCGGCGGCCAGGCCGCGCAGGCGTGAGACTGTCGGGCCTTCGTCGCTGCGCCAGGCGGCCAGGATGAAGAGCGGCTGTCCGGCCAGCCGGCGCACCAGGTAGGCCAGCAGATCGAGTGAGGCGGCATCCGCCCACTGCATGTCATCGAAGAAGAGCACGTTCGGCGCGGAACCCTGGCAAATGGCGCTGAGCACCTGCCGCAACCCCTCGAAGAAGCGGCTCTGCCCGCCGGGCGCGTCCAGCGGCGGCGGCGGCGGCAGGCCGGGGCGGTGTACGCTCAACTCGGGCAGCAGGCGGGCGGCTTCGGCCAGCCAGTGAGCAGGGAGCGCGCCCAGCCGGTCGGCGCAGCCTGACTGGGCCAACGCGCCGCGCAGGCCATCGGCCACCGGGCCGTAGGCCACGTCCGCTTCACCCTCGTAACAGCGCACCGTGACGATCATCGCGCCCTGGCCGCGGACTCGGGCCAAAAATTCCTCCGCCAGCCGCGTCTTGCCGATGCCCGCCTCCCCTGCGACGGCCACAAAGGCGCCGCTGGTCGCACGGCGCTCGTACACATGCACCAACGCCGTCAATTCGGCGCCGCGGCCCACCAGTGGGAGGAGAGACCTGACAGGTTTTCCGAAACCTGTCAGGTCTGCCGCGGGCGCGGGTTGAGGCCTGTCAGGTCTTTCGAGACCTGTCAGGTCTGGCGGCGATAGGCGGTTGCCCTTGATTGCCTCGTACAGTTCGGTGGTCTCAGCCAGCGGCGCAACGCCCAACTCCTGCTCCAGGATGCGAACGCATTCGCGGTACTGATGGAGGGCCGCGTTGCGCTGATCGGCCCAGGCATAGAGCCGCATGACCTGGCGGTGCGCTTCCTCGCGCAAGGGATCCAACGTCAGCCAGCGCCGGGCTGATGCCAGGGCGGCGGCCAAATCTCCCGCGGCGCTCTGGCCGGCCGCCAGCCGCTCCAGCACCTCGGCCAGCTCCCCGCGCAGCGTTTCGACCTGCATGAACTGCCAGTCGTCGAACTCGGCGCTGTCGCGCAGGCTGAAGCCGGCCAGGAAGTCGTCGCCGTAGAGCGCCGCGGCTTCGACCAGGAGTGGCAGGCACGCGGGGCAGGTGTCGGCCGCGGGGTGGCCGTGCTTCCCGCAGGCGGCCAGACGCGCGCGGAACTCAGTCACGTCCACCCAGAGGTTCGCGCTGGGAATCAGGGCGACCGTCTCCCGATCAATAGCCAGGTGTTCTTCGCCCAGGGCGGTGCGCAGCGTGGAGAGCGTGCGCCGCAGGGCCGCCCGTGCGTGCTCGTCGTCGTACTCGGGCCAAAGCAGACCGGCCAACGCTTCGCGCGCGTGGCTGCGCCCGCTGACCGCCAGATAAGCCAGCAGCGCGGTCGCCTTGCGTGTGTCTACGGCAACCGGCGCACCGTCGCGTGCGATGCCCGGCGCGCCCAGGAGGCGGATGGTGAGTTGGGTCATGGGTTTTTCTCTCGGCTCGAAACGGCGTCCTGCCGCTCCGGAATCGAGCCTTTAGGCGGTTTGTTGCGCTGCGCACGTGACCGGCTAAAGCCTCGATTCCGATTGCAGGTTTGTTGCGCTGCGCACGTGACCGGCTAGAGCCTCGATTCCGATTGTAGCGCCAAAAGCCAAAAAACGCAACGAACTGCCGCGCCGTAACGGTTGCCGTAACGATTTATGGACGGCGGCGGGGCATGATGACAGCGTATTGAAATTGAGTTATGGAGAGGGCAGATGCCAGGAGGCACAAAAATGGTTCGCACTGAGAAAATGGTTTCCGAGCGCCGGCACACGGCCGGCGACGCGGCGGTGGATGGGCTGCTGGCCGGGGCCGCGGGAGGGGTCGCGATGGCCGCCGTCCTGGTCGCCAGCGGGTTGTTGGCCGGCGCAGGGCCGGCGTCTACGCTGGCCCGCTTCAGCCCGGCGGGATCGGCTTCGCCGCTGACCGGCGGCCTGATCCACCTGGCGGTGTCAGCCGTGTACGGCCTGCTGTTCGGGGTGATCTACCGGCTGGTGCGCCGCGGGCGACTGGCTGGCCGGCCGGCTGGCGTCATCCTCGGCATGGTCTACGGGGCAGCTGCTGGCCCTGGTGGCGCAGGGGCTGGCCGCGACCCCTGCCGGCTCAGTTCTGCAGGAGATTCCTGCGCTGCATTTCGCCGTGGCGCATCTCGTCTACGGCGCGGTCACCGGCTGGCTGGTCGGCCGGAGTTGACCAGACTGTGTCATGCTGGGCGGGTATCTTATGCAGGAACCGGCCGAAGCCTCCAATCCGACGCAGTAGGGTCAGTTCCAGAGTAGGTGCAGTTCTGTTTGATCGAAAGGGTAATCGTATGAGCTTACGGACCAGACTTCCGAACACAACAACCAGAATGTTTCCTGGGTTGGCACAAGCCGCGACCGCGCTCGCACTTGCCGCCGCGCTGCTCGTGCTGGCAGCATCGGCGCCGATCCATGTGGCGGGTATCCGCACGGACTGGCAGGTCGTCGCCAGCCTGAAAGCGGTTGGCTCTGTCATCTCACCGCAGGCCTTCGCAACCTATGTGCTCTGCCTCCGTTACCTGGTGATCGCGATTTGCTTCGGCGTCGGCCGGGCTGCTGCTCTGGCGCCGGCCCGGCCGGCCGATGGCGCTGCTGGCGGCGCTGGCATGCGCGCTGCTGCCGTTTGCCTTCAACCTGGGCGGCTATGTCGAGGCCTGGCCGTACCCCGCTCCCTGGGACGGCATCCTGGGCACTGCCCAGGCGGCTCTGGGCTTGATCGGTCTCTGCTCCCTGCTGCTCCTGGTCTATCTGTTCCCGGACGGTCGCTTCAGTCCGCGCTGGCTGTGGCTGCACGCCGGGCTGGGCGTCACGCTCATGGTGGTCGGGTTACTAGCAGGCGACGATGGTTGGGCCGTTATGATGGCCGGCATGGTCTTCACCTTGTTGGTCGGCGGCGCCGGGCAGACCCAGCGCTTTCGGCGCGCCGATGCAAGTCTGCGGGCGCAGGCCAGGCCGGTCGTGATGGCCGTGGTGGCCCTGCCGATCGTCTTTGTGCTGGGGATTGTTTCAGGCATAGTGCTGGATGGTTCTCGCTTCGCCGGGCACGGCGCGTTGGCCAACCTGCATCTCCAGCTTGTTCCTCCGGGGTTTCTCGCGCTCGCGCTGGCGTGGGCGGTGCTGCGGCACGACTTATGGGGCGGCGAGGAGCGCCCACACCGCCGAAGCCTGCGTTTGGTCGCCGTCGCGGTGGGACTGGCTGTTCTGGTGATCGTCGGTCTGCCATTCGGCCTGTCGGCATGGACGGCGCGAGCCAGTGCTGTGGCTACCATGCTGCCAGCGATGCGGCCCGTGCCACTGATCGTGGACGCCGACCTGGCCCACGATGATATCCTGGCGCTGCTGCTGGTGGTGCAGCAGACAGGTGTTGACGTGCGAGGGGTCACGGTGTCCGGCACAGGAGAAGCCCACTGCGCCGCCGGGGTCCGCAATGCGCTGGCTGTGCTGAACGCTGTCGGCCGGGCCGACATTCCGGTTGCCTGCGGCCGCGAGACGCCGTTGAGCGGGACGAACGCTTTCCCCGATGACTGGCGGGCGAGCGCGGACAACCTGTACGGGGTGTACCTCCCCCCGGCGCAGTCCCAGCCGTCGGAGTTGTCTGCCTCGGAGCTCCTGCTGGCGACCGTGCGGGCCTCGAACGAAAGGACAGTGGTGCTGACCCTCGGCCCCTTGACCAACCTGGCGGAGTCCCTACAGACCGACCCGGCCATTGCAGACAAAATACAAGCCGTGTTCGTGATGGGCGGCGCCGTCCGGGTTGAGGGCAACATCGCCGGCAGCGGCATGGGACTCACCAATCGGACCGCCGAGTGGAATATCTGGGCTGATCCCGAAGCTGCGCAGATCGTGCTGCGGTCGGGCATCCCGCTCGTGCTGGTGCCGTTGGACGCCACCCGGCATGTACCGGTCACGATAGGGTTCCTGCAGCGGTTGGAGGCCGATCGTCGCACCCCGGCCGCTGAGCTGGCCTATCGGCTGCTGGCCGCCAACGAGGCGTTCATCCGCTCGGGCGGCTACCAGTTCTGGGATGTGCTGACTGCGGCGCTGCTGGCGGACGAGGGTCTCGCCCGCTATCAACCGATGCGCCTGACGGTCGTGCAAGACGAGGGGCCGGAAAGCGGGCGCACAGTAGCGGCCGCGGACGGCGCCCCAGTCCGCGTGGCGACCTGGGCGGACGGGGCACGCTTCGAGGAGCTGTTCCTGCGCACGCTCAACCGCTGACAAGTTGTCCTGAAGACAAATCTGTGGGGCAATTCAGCGGATTTCCCCACCCTGCGCCACACGCGCAAGCCGGCGGCTTGCGGTACATCTTGAGCACAGACGGCTGTGTACCGCCAGTTTGCGGTACTCTTGGGTTATGGAGGCGGACGGATGACGGTTAGAAGTGACGCTGGCCGCGTGGACACTCGACTGACAGGTTGGTGGCTGTTCCTGGCCTGGCTGGCTTGGGCGGTCGTCACCCTGCTCACGCTGGCCCTCCTGGTCTACCTGGTCCCTGCAAACTACCGGCTGACCCGGATTGAGTGGGCCGTGGAGGTGGCCAGGCCGGCGGCAGAGGTCTTCGTCTCCTACAACACGTTCGTCGGCATCCTCGTGGCGTTGGAGACGCTAACTGCGGCCGTGGCGTTGGGCATGGGGCTGCTGGTGGCTGCGCTGCGGCCGGCCGACCGCATGGGCTTGCTCACCAGCGCGATCTTGCTGACCATGAGTCCGTTCATGCTCAGCGGTAACATAGATGTCTGGCGCTTCCCGGCCTGGCTGGGCCTGCCGGCGGTTCTCCTGCCGGTATATGCGGCGCTCTTCGTGGTGGGGCTGGTGTTGTTCATTTACCTTTTTCCGGACGGGCGACTCGCCTTCCCGTGGGTGCGATGGCTGGCGGCGCCAGTGGTGGCCGCGGTCGTCCTGTATGTTTTGCGGGCGCCCCTGGGAATTTCGGATCTGTGGATCTCGGAGGCTGGCTGGGGCATCCTCATGGTTGCACTGTTCACGTTGTGGCTTAGCGGTTTGGCGACTCAGGCCTACCGCTACCGCCGCCTGGCACCGGCGGCGCGGCAGCAGATCAAATGGGTGCTGTTCGGCCTCAGCGCGCCGTTGACGGGATTTTCGGCTATGTTCATCGGCCAATTCCTGAGCGCCGATCCAGCCTGGTTTCAGTTTGTGGGCGGGTCGCTGCAGATCACCATTTTTGCGCTGATCCCGGTCACCATCGGCATCTCGATGCTGCGCTATCATCTGTGGGACGTTGACGTCGTCATCCGGCGCACGCTGATCTACGGTGCGCTCACCGGCACGCTGCTGGCGGCGTATCTGTTCAGCATCCTGATTCTCCAGTACTTGTTTCGTGCGCTCACGCGCCAGGAGTCGTCCCTGGCCATCGTGATCTCGACCCTGGCGATCGCCGCGCTGTCCGCGCCGCTGCGCCGCCGTATCCAGGACGCCATTGACCGGCGCTTCTTCCGCAAGAAGTACGATGCGCAGCGGGTGCTGGCGCAGTTCGCTCAAACGGCGCGCGACGAGACCGACCTGGACGCACTGACAGGGGAGCTGGCCCGCGTGGTGCAGGAGACACTGCAGCCGGAGCGGGTGAGCGTGTGGTTGAATAAGGAGCGGAAATGAACACATTGAACAAGTGGACCCGAAAAATACATCTTCCATATAAGGGGTGAAATGAGGAGTGAAATGAGAGGTGAATCATGGCCATGTTGAATCGCACCAAAGAGGACCCGTGGCAGCTCAAGACGCCATCGGGAACGTCCGAGTACACGATGCACGTGGACGAAAAGGATGGCAAGAAGGTTCTGGTCTGCACGGTGGGGAGCACCGTGCTCCTTTACGATGCCCGCTGCGTTGATGACTTGCACGCCATGCTCAAAGCCGCCGGTGGCTGGGTCGAGCTTGGCGGAGCGGACGAGCAGAAACCCGCGAAGGCGGGGACTGTCGAAGCCTGGGGGCGGTCGGAAGACAATCCGGTTGGCGGCTGGTACGGGCTTAAGAAGGGGCTGCGCGGCCGTTTTGGCGTCTACCTGCCGCCGCTCATGGAAGCGCTCGGCCTGTGCGATCTTGAGCACAACCCGAAGAACAATCGCATGCGTGCCAGGTAAGACACCTGACTTGTCTGCAATCGAGTGTGCTTCAGCACACTTTCGCCTTATCAGCCACCGAATTCATTCGGTGGCGCTGCGGCGGCGCGACTGAAGGAGAGAGCCGTAAAATGAATCGTTTCCAAAGCCATCTTCTGACGTTCGCCCGCGCATTCTGGCTTGCATTCCTGTTGTTCAAGTGGGTCTACTGGATCGCCAGCATGCCCCGCTTCTTCGCGTTGGTGAACGCGGGCGCCATTCCGACGGTGGTGACCAGCGGCGGTGTACAGGTGTCGCCCGAACTCTTTGCGGCCGCCGCGGCCGTCTGGGGGGTGTCCGTTCCCGCCTGGGCCGTGCTCAACACCCTGATCAACATCCTGAGCGCCGTCGTGTTCACACTGACGGCCGCGTTGGTGGCATGGCGGCTGCGCACCTGGTTCGGCTGGCTCACGGCGATGGTGCTGTCGGTCGGTGGTTCCAACGTCCAGAGCAACGTCGTCCGCACGGCCATGATTTCGCCGGTTCCGCTCGGTTCGGAGCGGTCTTGATTGTCCCGCTTTTCTTCCTGGTCCTTAGTTCGCAAATCTATCGCTATCTGCGGGTGTCCGGCAGAGTTGACCGAGACCAAACGAAGTGGTTCTTGTTCGGCCTGGTCGTGGCCGTGGGGTTTCCCCTGGTCGCCGGGCTGTTCGTGACCCTGCCCACCGAGGTCGAGGTGATAGCCTTTATGGCGATCCCGCTGGGCATCGGTGTCGGCGTGCTGCGCTACCGGCTGTGGGACATTGACGTTATCATCCGCAAGACACTGGTCTACACCGCCGTGACCGCACTGCTGGCGTTGGTCTACTTCGGGGGCGTGGTGCTCTTGCAGCGGCTGTTCGGCGCGCTGACGGGCGTCGCGCAATCGCCGCTGGCCGTGGTGGTCTCGACGCTGGCGATCGCCGCGCTCTTCACGCCGCTGCGCCGCCGCATCCAGGATGGCATTGACCGGCGCTTCTTCCGCAAGAAGTACGATGCGCAGCGGGTGCTGGCGCAATTCGCCGTCACGGCGCGCGACGAGACCGACCTGGACGCGCTGACCGGCGAGCTGGCCCGCGTGGTGCAGGAGACGCTGCAGCCGGAGCGGGTGAGCGTGTGGCTGCGCAAAAAGTGATGTAAGGAGGATACCCAATGACTTTCGACGAAATTGACATGTATTCCGGCCTGGCGGCGCTGCACTGGTCGGCCTATGACGAACCGACCTGGGATCACGACTTCTACAAGCGCATCGTGGAGCAGGCCGGCGGGCTGGCGTTGGACGTGGCCTGCGGCGCGGGGCGGCTGCTGCGCCGGTATCTGCAGGCGGGGCTGGCGGTCGAGGGGGTGGACAGCTCGGCCGACATGCTGGCGGTCTGCCGGCAGAAGGCCGAGGCCGACGGCCTATCGCCGGTGCTGTATTGCCAGCCGATGCAGACGCTCGATCTGCCCAAGCGCTACGCGTGCATCTACGTTCCTTGCGGCAGCTTCACCTGCGTCATCGGCCAGGAGAATGCACTCGAGGCGTTGCGGCGCTTCCACCGCCACCTGCTGCCCGGCGGTGTGCTGGCCTTCAACGCCTATTTCGGCGATTGGGGTGATTACGACTACAACAAGCCGGAGGGTGAACGCGCCTATCCGTCAGAGTGGAAGCCGCACGTCATCAAAGAGTTCGGCGGCGGGCGGCGCCTGGTGGTCGAACGTCGCTGGACCGGCGTGGATCCCGTCGAGCAGATCAGCAGCGAGCAGCGACGTTATCGGCTCTACGACGGCGAGCAGTTGTTGCAGGAGGAGGTTCACGCCGGCCAGAACCATTGGTACTTCAAGAAGGAGTTGCTGCTGATGCTGCGCCTGGCCGGTTTTGCGGACGTGCAGGTCAAGGGCGATTACACCGACGAGGACTTCGGCCCGCAGCACACGGGTACGATAGTCTTCATCTGCCGGAAGCCAGATCGCGCGGGTTAGTAGTGCAGGCGACGCTGCAGCCGGAGGGGGTGAGTGTGTGGCTCAAGCCTAGCGACCGGCAACAAGGGCAATGAAGCACGTTCGCCACAGCAACGTTGCTACCTTCACTTTGCTCGCCAATGATGACGCCGCTATAATGATGTCTGAGGTTGATCGGATTTGGAATGGAGGACACCATGGTGATGCAGCTTGCTGTGAACGAGTTAACCGTTGCCCAGTTGGAACACGTCGCTCGCGAAAAGAACACGACACCGCAACGGCTGGCCGAGCAGGCTATTCGTGAGTTCCTGCGCAGCGAGGCGCGCCGGACTATGCAACGCGAGATGAATACGTTTTTCCAGCTCCACGCGCGACTGCTAGAGGATTATTCCGGCCAATATGTGGCGATCCACCAGGGCAAGCTGGTTGATCACGACTCCGATCAGCTTGCGCTTTATCAACGGGTTGACCGGCGCTATCGCAACACCCCTGTGCTGATCAAACAGGTGCTGGCCAATCCTGAAGAAGAGTATACGTTTCGTTCGCCCACGTTGGAAGGCGCGTCATGAGAGTGCTGACCTATCCAGCATGTACCTGGCGACATTGCACATTGGTTCTCACGTGCTCAACGCAGTGCGAGTTGTGGCAGTTCATGAAGGCAGTGAGGCTATTCTCGGGCGGAATGTCCTGCAGTTCCTGGTGGTGACGCTCAACGGCCCTGCGGCAGCGACCGAGGTTGTCGTCTAGCGAACCGCACGCGCTATCTGCACAAGTCACACCACCGGTCATGATGAAAGCGATGGCCGGCTTTTTTTGCGTACAATGCTATCGTAACGCTTTTCGTAACGATTCTTGGACGGCCGGGTGGTATCCTGTAGTCCAGGAGATAAACCATGAGCACAACAACTCTGACATCACGACAGGAAGCGCGGCCCGGCGCGGTGGTGACGCCCCAACCGAAAGCGACCCTGCGGACGGCCGGCGGGCTACCGATGCTGCTGGACGCGCGGGCTGGCTTAGATGTTGGAAGACCATCACAGCATGACTGAAATGCCATCCTCGCCCCAGACAAGAAACTCACTGCCGGTCAGCAAGCGTCACGGACGCTTGCTGACCGTTGCTCGTGGCTTGCTGGCCTTCGCGCTCGTGAGCCTCTTCGTGCTGTGGCTCGTCAGCCTGCCAGAGTATTTCACGCGCATCACGACGCTTACAGTGGAAACCTACTCACAGGCGGGCGAGGCCATTTGGGACATTGACGTCATCATCCGCAAGACGCTGGTCTACGGTGTACTGACGGCGCTGCTGGCGCTGGTTTACTTCGGGGGCGTGGTGCTCTTGCAGCGGCTGGTCGGGACGCTGACGGACGCGGCGCAGTCGCCGCTGGCGGTGGTGGTCTCGACGCTGGCGATCTTCATCCTGTTCGCGCCCTTGCGCGGCCGTATCCAGGACGTCATTGACCGGCGCTTCTTCCGCAAGAAGTACGACAGCCAGCAGGTGCTGGCGCAGTTCGCTCAAACCGCGCGCGACGAGACCGACCTCGACGCGCTGACCACAGAGCTGGCCCGCGTGGTGCAGGAGACGTTGCAGCCGGAGGGGGTGAGCGTGTGGTTGAAGGAGTCGGCCCCGGTTCAGGGACGACGATAAATGTCGTGTGTGCCGATGTTGCGAAAGACGTAGATGAGTTCCCCGGTCTGAGGATCTTGTTCGATGTGGAAAGTGAAGACGTACTGGAGTGTAATGTGGCCTTCCCAAATGTCCGAATGCCCTTGCTTGCGACGCAAGCGCGCGCCACCGGAAGCGGAACGCTTGCTTCGCGGGACGCAGCATACGCTCCCAGAAGGTTTGGGCAGGACGGAACTTCATTGCTGGTCCAGAAAAGCAATCATGTCGTCCATCCGATCGAAGGTCTGCACGCGGCCCCCGGCGATGGCCAGGTTTGCGGCGCGCTCCTTTTCCTGCCACTCCGGTGTCCAGAAATAGGTCTGCTCGGCTGCCATGCGCAGGGCATCCAGGATCACTTCCTGGGCGGAAGCGCCCGGCGCCGTGCTACTTGCCAGCTTTGCCAGGGATTGACGGACGATGTCTTCTTGATCGGGTGGCACAGCCACGACCAACTGTGGCCGTCGGGCGTTGGCAGTATCCAACCGAACGTCTGGCTGGTAACGATAGGACATGCGATCTCACTCCTTTCTCGCACTGCGGGTTCGTACAATCACAGTGTTATTATAGCATGGGTGCGCCGACTGTGAAAAGCAGCCGGCAGTTCCCAGGGCGGCCAACGCTATGACTACAACGACTCGCACTTCACAACGCTCAACGGGTCTGTCAACTGCGGAAAGGCGCTTCGACTGGCGCAGTTCGCCCTCACGGCGCGCGACGAGACCGACCTGGACGCGCTGACCGGCGAGCTGGCGCGGGTGGTGCAGGAGACGCTGCAGCCGGAGGGGGTGAGTGTGTGGCTGAGGGGACCTACTGTGGTGAGAGGAGAGAACGCCAACGAGCAAGATCAATAGCTCGATCGTCGCGGCTGGCCAGGTGCAGGCCCGCGTGGATTGATTTCTCGCCTAACGCTTGCACCAGCGCTCCGGGCAAGGATGACAGCGTAACGTGGTTCAGCAGGAAGCGAATAGCACCCTGATCGCTCAAGAGGAAAGATACCAGCCTATCCTCAACCTTTTCCCAATCCCGATAGCTCAACCGTCCCACTGAACGCCGAATCAGCGTTTGCTCGATGGTCAGCAACCGTCCGCGCACCAGCGATGGATAGCGAAGTCCTGCCGCCGCCCAATCCGCCAAGACATGATCGTACGGTCCCACGTTGCCTATCTGCGAGGTGATTCCGGCAGCAACCACGTCTGGTCGGGCCAGATTGTAGGAATCACTACTCACGATCAACGCAGGTCGCACCTTGCCGCCCGTCAGATCGCTGTACTCATAGGGCACGGCAATGATGTCACCACGACGATATGGCATCGCGTACCTCATCTGCTATCCAGTCATCAGGCATGGCCTGCCAGTCTTCTTGCATGGAGGCTACCGACAGCCAGTAATCTTGGCGCAGCGCACCATCATCTCGTTCGAACAACAGCGCCAGCGCCTGTTCCACGACCGCGGCGTCGGTGACGCCGTATGTCTGCGCTAATTGGCGTAGCTGGCGCGCCGTAGTTCGTGTTAAAGCCAGTGAAAACTCTACCTGAGCCATTGTCATGACTACGACCTCTCCTTTGTCAAAGCCGCCCTGGAGTTGGCTGAGTGCTTCGGCACGTTACCTACAATGATCGGATTATAGCATGGATGCCCAGGGCATGGAAACGCCGCAAACTCCGCAAGGTGGTCGCCATAGGTCAGTTCTGGGCGTGCGAAATGGCTGGAACCTTATGTTCACCAGCTTCGTAACGCTGATCGTAACGAATGGCGGACGGTCGGGTGGTATCCTGTAGCCCAGGAGATAAATCATGAGCACCATAACTCGACTATCGGTTCAACCAACGCCTGGTCGTGGCCTGGATGTATCTGGCCCGGCTGGCATGCCCGTGATCGGGAACACGCTGCAGTTCCAGCGCGACCCGCTGGGATTCCTGATGCGCACCGCGGCCGACTACGGCGACGTGGCCCGCTACCGGCTGGGCAACATCACCTTCTACCAAATCAACCACCCGGACGGCGTGCAGCGCGTGTTGCAGGACAACCACCACAACTATGTCAAAGGCGACCTGTTCGACATCATCCGCCGGGTGGCGGGCGACGGCCTCTTCACGAGCGAGGGGGCACTATGGCAGCGCCAGCGACGCCTCATGCTGCCGGCCTTTCACCGCCGCCGCATCGCCGGCTTTGGCGAGATCATGACCGGCCGCACGCTGGACATGCTGGCGCAGTGGGAACAACGCGCCGATCCCGGCCAGCCGCTCGACGTCGCCGAGGAGCTGACCGGCCTGACCATGGCCATCATCAGCGAGACCATGTTCGGCGCCCGCTTGCCGGCTGACACCCCGGCGGCGCAGCTGCGCCGCCGGGCTGTCAGCCAGGCCATCGGTGTGATTCTGGCCGACGTCAACTTTCGCTTCCAGGTGCCCTTCTACCCCTCCCTGCGCTGGCCCACCCCGCGCAACCGGCGGGCGCTGGCCGCCATGCGCACCGTGGACGACGTGGTGCTAGGCATCGTCGGGCAGCGGCGCCGCAGCGGCGAGGAGCGAGACGATCTGCTGGGCATGCTGATGGAGGCGCGTGATGAAGGGACAGGACAGGCTATGAGCGACAAGCAGTTGCGCGACGAGGTGGTCACCATCTTCCTGGCCGGCCATGAGACCACCGCGGTGCTGTTGACCTGGGTGTTTTACCTGTTATCCCAGCACCCCGACGTGGAGACCAGACTGCATGCCGAGTTGACCGAGGTATTAGGCGGCCACACACCTGGCGTGGCCGATGTGCCAAACCTGCACACCGCCCGTATGGTGATTGACGAGACGCTGCGGCTCTACCCGCCGGCCTGGATCACCAATCGGCAAGCTGTGGCCGCGGACGACGTCTGCGGTTACCACATTCCGGCCGGCGCCGTCGTAGGCATCAGCCCGTATGTCATGCACCACTTACCGGCCTACTGGCCCGATCCAGAGCGCTTCGACCCGCAGCGCTTTGCGCCCGATGCGGTGCACGAGCGACCGCGCTTTGCGTACATGCCCTTCGGCGGCGGCCCGCACCAGTGCATCGGCAACAGCTTTGCGCTGATGGAAGCGACGCTGCTCCTGGCCACCGTGGCCCAGCGCTACCGCCTGCGCCTGCCAACCGGCGCGGTGGTGACGCCCCAACCGAAAGCGACCCTGCGGACGGCCGGCGGACTACCGATGCTGTTGGACGCGCGGGCTGGCCTGGATCTTGTCAGAACATCAGCACGTGACTGAACTGCCCTCGTCGTCTCAGACAAGTAACCCACTGCCGGACAGCAAGCACCCGTGGCGCTTGCTGTCCGCTGCCCGTGCCTTGCTGGCCTTCGCGCTCGTGAGCCTCTTCGTGCTGTGGCTCGTCAGCCTGCCAGAGTATTTCACGCGCATCACGACGCTTACGGTGGAAACCTACTCGCAAGCGGGCAGGGTCATCACCAGCAACGAGCTGGTACAGGCGCAAGCTGAGGCGCGCGGGTTATCGTTGGCTGCCTATGCCCTTTATGAGATTGCCCTGACTGTGCTGCTGATGGCTCCGTTCTGGCTTGTGGCCGGCCTCATTCTCTGGCGGGCGCAGGGCGAGTGGTTCGGCTGGTTAACAGCCTTGGTCCTGGCCGGATTGGGCGCCGTTAATGTACAGGAAGTCCTTTACGTTGCACAGCCGCCCGGCCTGGTTGTGATGTTGGTTGACCTGGTGAGCTGGGTTGTGTGGCCCCCTATGTTTATCTGGTTCTTCCTGTTCCCGGGCGGTGGAGCGATCCCCCGCTGGGCATGGCGGTTGGTAGCAGTCCTGCAAGCGATCTTCCTCGCCCTAGATGTACGAGGTTTTCTGGCTGCGTGGGGCGTGCTGGCGCCCGATCCCGCCAATCTGCAATTCGTCCTGGGGCTTCCAATCGCGCTTACCACCGTTGCGCTCGTCCTTTACGCTCAAGCCTACCGCTATCGACGCGTATACTCGGCAGTGGAAAAGCAGCAGGTGAAGTGGTTCGTTTTCGCAATGGCGCTGCTCTTGGTTGAGCTTGTCATCTTCGCTGTCGCCCCCCATGGATGAAGGCTAGCCTCTATGTTCAAGATCTCTTCGGCCTTGGGCTTCTGGTGATCCCAATTTCGATCGGCATCGCCATCCTGCGCTATCGCCTTTGGGACATTGACGTCATCATCCGCAAGACGCTGGTCTACGCCGTGCTGTCCGCGCTGCTGGCGCTGGTCTACTTCGGCAGCGTGGTCCTGTTGCAGCGGCTGTTCGGCGCGCTGACGGGCGTAGAGCAATCGCCGCTGGCGGTGGTGGTCTCGACGCTGGCCATCGCCGCGCTCTTCACCCCACTGCGCCGGCGCATCCAGGATGGCATTGACCGGCGCTTCTTCCGCAAGAAGTACGATGCGCAGCAGGTGCTGGCGCAGTTCGCGCTCACCGCCCGCGACGAGGTGTCGTTAGAAGCGCTCACGGCCGAATTGACACGCGTGGTGCAGGAGACGATGCAACCGGAGAAGGTCAGTTTGTGGTTGCAACCGACAGAAAAACCCCGGAGAAACAACTATGGAGAATAATGCTCCTTACATTTTGAAGGGCAACCAACTCGCCTGGGCACGCTTGACCTGGATGGTGATTGCGCTGGCGATGTTTGGCGTTGTGATGGCAAGCTGGCCACCTTACGTCCGGCTATTAAATATGGTTTGCGAAACGTGCCGGATGACTCCCGTTTATGCGGAAACTTTGCAGGCCAGCGGAATCAGCGTGGAACAGTGGGTAATTTTCCAGATCATCCCTAATATAATAGTTTTTCTGGGGTGGATGGGGATGGGGACAGTGATTTTCCTGGTCAAATCCAATGACCGGCGTGCTTTACTGTTCTCTGTGCTGTTGATCATCATCGGGGCCAGTTTTGGGGGAACCATGGGCCTCCTGGCCGATCACATTCCTGCATGGGTTTGGGTGAATAACATCTTCAACTATGCAAGTTTCCCTTGTTTGGTCAGCTTGATCTATCTTTTCCCCAATACCGCTTTCAAGCCACGCGGCCTGGCCTGGCTTTTGGGCTTATTGTGTGTTCTTTTTATTCCCATCCCATTCACGAATTCTAATTTTCCAATTGCCTATAACTTCATCTTCGGTTTGTCTTTTGTGGTTTCTTGCATCGTCGTGCCCGTCTATCGCTACCGGCGGGTGATGACATTCAACGAACGCCAGCAGACGAAATGGGTGATATTCGGCATTGTGCTGGCGATGGCAGGCATCGCAACGACCCTAGCGCTTGTGGCAAATGGGCCAATTTCTTGTGATCCTCTTGGTGGACCCAAACTCTATTGCGACATCGTGCAGGGTATTGGTTATAGTCTCTCGCCTTTGATGATTCCCATTTTTATCGGGATTGGGATTTTGCGCTCGCGTTTGTGGGACATTGACATCCTCATCCGCCGCACCTTGCAATACACCCTGCTGACCGGCCTGTTGGCGCTTGTGTATTTCGGGGGGATCGTGATCCTCCAGGGAATTCTCGGCCCCTTGACGGGGTCCGCGAGTTCTCCCATCGTCACCGTGATCACCACGCTGGGGATTGCCGCGTTGTTCACCCCCCTCCGCCATCGCGTGCAGGACTTCATCGACCGCCGCTTCTTCCGCAAGAAGTACGACAGCCAGAGGGTGCTGGCGCAATTCGCTCAGACGGCGCGCGATGAGACCGATCTCGACGCGCTGACGGGGGAGCTGACGCGGGTGGTGCAGGAGACGTTGCAGCCGGAGCGGGTGAGCGTGTGGTTGACTCCTTCTGGTCATAAATCGGAGACGGTGTAACGATGATGAACCGAATACCGGGCCGTCGAGACACTGACCGCATCCTCGGCAAACTCGTGCTTGGGCTAATGTTGGCGTATTGGCTTTGGATGTTGTTTGACCTGGTCACTCACCCCGTTACCGCGGGGCCCAATGCGGGTGGTCCTGGTTTTCGCTGGCTCTCGGCACTGACCGGTATCACCACCGTCCTGACAGCTCTTTTTGTGATGCGGCGCGTGCCAGGCAACCTGGTAGGTCCCTTGCTGCTTTTGTGGGGAGTTGGTGCGACCGGCTGGTCGTTGCGCTCGGAATGGGTGAATGTGCAGGTTGGAACCCTGGCATCCACGGCCTTTGGAATAATCTTCTTCTGCATCTCCTGCCCGGCGGCTATCTTGTTGCTATTGTTGTTTCCCGATGGCAAACCATACCCGTCACGGCTGGCACGCTGGCTTCCACTCATGACCGGTCTGGTGGTCGTAGCCGGCATATTTTACTTGTTTGGCTATTATAAACCAGACTCGCCGGGCAACATTCCCAATCTTCTCTACATCCCCTCGCTGAGGGGCACAGGGCTAATGATTTACCTGGTGGCGTATCTGGCGGTAATGACCATCGCTCTGGTCACCCTGCTCTTGCGCTATCGCTCCGGCGACGAGCGCCTGCGGCTGCAGATCCGTTGGCTAGGCTGGTTACTTGGAGTAGGCATCCTGCTTGGTGTTATCCCGTTCGAGAGATTGTTCGGGCCGCAAGTTGCCTACTGGGTAATTCTGATCACCTATATCTTCTGGCAGTCCTTCCTGGCCTTAGGGATCGGTATAGCCGTTCTGCGCCACAACCTGTGGGGAGTTGACGTCGTCATCCGAAAAACGCTGGTCTACGCAGTGTTGACGGCGCTGCTGGCGCTGGTTTACTTCGGCAGCGTGGTGCTCCTCCAGCGGCTGGTCGGGACGCTGACGAGCGTCGAACAATCGCCGCTGGCGGTGGTGGTCTCGACGCTCGCGATCGCCGCGCTGTTTACGCCCCTGCGCCGCCGCATTCAGGACGCGATTGACCGGCGCTTCTTCCGCAAGAAGTACGACAGCCAGCGGGTGCTGGCGCAATTCGCTCAAACGGCGCGCGATGAGACCGATCTCGACGCGTTGACGGGGGAGTTGACGCGGGTGGTGCAGGAGACGTTGCAGCCGGAGCGGGTGAGCGTTTGGCTGAGAGAAACAAAAAGCCCGAAGGCTGGTTGAAGCCATTCGGGCTGAGAAGTAGCATGATCAGTTTGCACGATCAGGCCAACTGTGGAACCTGCCGGATGTCGGCGTCCCAGTGAATCTGCTGTACGATGCGCACCCGTTTCTGCATCTTGATGTGGATGCGTTCACTGCCAGGCGGCAACGGCGTGGCCTCCGCCAGAGCCAGGTTGGCTTTGTTGAATTCCGGATCATCCACATCGAGCAGGACCAGCGCCGCTTTGTCCGGAATCCTGTCGAGGATTTCGGGGTGATCGAAAACGTATCGGTTGAACTGTTCGCTCAACTCGAAGATCTTGTCAGCCATTGTTTGAGCGTTCATTCTGTTTTCCATTGCCAATACCTTTGCATGTAGAAGCGGTAGTTCGTTCGGAGATCCCGCAGCGCAAAGTTGACCGCTTCTTCGTTGTCGGCGAACATCATGGGCGGCGTCTTGACCTGAGAGCCATCGGGCTTAAGATCATCCCGATGCACAAATTGATGCGCATTGTCATAGCGCACGATCGGAGTCCAGTCTTGACCGATCAGCGTCTCCAACTGCACAGCGAACCGCAAGATCCGGCCACGATCTTTCAGGTACCGGACGCGCGGCGCTGTGGCGTCGGGCAAGGGAATGAAGAACTCGCGTTCGTCCATAATGTGAAAATTGTACTACAGCGCGCGGTAATCACCAAGACGCTCAAACCTCGGCCGGGGAATCGGGGTTCCGCCGTCACGGCCCGCGACGAGGCCAACCTGGACGCGTTGACGGGGGAACTGGCCCGCGTGGTGCAGGAGACGCTGCAGCCGGAAGGGGTGAGCGTGTGGTTGCAGGAAAGAAAAGACCGGACTTCGTAACGCTTGCCGTAACGATCTCTGGACGGTACCCTGGTACACTGATGGCGTCATAAGGAAACGGAGCAATATTGAGCAACGCATATCGCAAACCAACTCAAAGACAAACCGGAGAAGGAGAAATATGAACCATACTGCAAACGAGCAATCCCCCTGGCGAGGCGCTCACCATCTCTCGCTCGTCACGCGCGATTTGGACGCAACTGTACGTTTCTATCACGGGTTGCTGGGGATGCCGCTCTTTGGGGCGATGGGGCCGAGGCAGAACCATGGTCGCCACTACCTCTTCAAGGCTGGGCATTTCATCATGCATTTCTTCGAGCAACCGGATGCTGAAATCCCCACGCCGCCCGCCGGCTGGGAAAAGCACGGTGTCGCCTTCCTTCCAGGCACGTACCAGCATGTGGCCGTGGAACTGGCAGATGAAACGGCCTTGTTGGATCTTCACACACGCCTCTCCGCTGCAGGCGTGACCGTTACGGATGTGACAAGCGAGGGGCCAATCCGGTTGTTCTACTTTACGGACAATAACGGCATCCTCATCGAGGCAAACTGGACGCCATTCGATACGTTTGCGATGCCGATAAATTACAGCCATTCCGATCTATTCAGTGATCCCAACCCGACGCCAGCGGTGCAGGAGCTCATTCGTCACGGTCGTCTCGGCGATTAACCTACCGAGGGAAGACGGAGCAATGATGCGCAATCTATTTCGCAAACAGTCTCAGAAAGAGGCGACCTTGCCCACCCCCGCCGAGGCGCTGGTCGAGCCGGCCGCGGTGGCAGCCCAAATCCTTCCGCTGGATTTCGCGCCCAACGACCCACTCAGCGCGTACTTGCTGAGCACCGGCGGCGCGGTGGACCTCGATCGGCTTAAGCTGGACTCGCCCGCGCTGCGTGCGCTGCGCGAGGCCGGGGTCAGGCTGATCGCGCCGCTGGCCGGCCAGGGTGAGTTGATCGGCCTGCTGAACCTGGGGCCGCGGCGCAGCGAGCAGGAGTACACGGCCGACGACCGTCAGCTCCTCGCCGACCTGGCGACCCAGGCCGCGCCGGCCGTGCGCGTGGCCCAGCTCGTCCGCCAGCAGCAGATCGAGACGCAGGCCCGTGAGCGGCTGGAACAGGAGCTGCGCGTCGCCCGCGTCGTCCAGCAGACCCTTCTCCCGAAGGAACTGCCCGAGCTGGATGGCTGGCAGGTGGCGGCCTACTGGCAGCCGGCCCAGGCGGTCAGCGGCGATTTCTATGACTTCATCGCCTTGCCCGACGGCAACCTGGGCGTGGTCGAGGCCGACGTGACTGGCAAGGGCGTGCCCGCGGCGCTCGTCATGGCGGCCACGCGCGGTATTCTGCGCGTCGCGGCCGAACAGGATCCCACCTCTCCCGGCAAAGTCCTGGCGCACGTCAACGACCTGCTCTGCCCCGACCTCCCGCCCAGCATGTTCGTGACGTGCCTCTACGGCGTGCTCAACCCCGCGACTGGGCGCTTCGTTTTCGCCAACGCCGGCCACAACCTGCCCACCAAGCGCACTGCGGAGGCAGTCCTTGAACTGCGCGCCACGGGTATGCCGCTGGGGCTGCTGCCAGACATGACCTATGACGAGCACGAGGCGCTGTTGGCGCCTGGCGAGATGATCCTGATTTACTCCGATGGCCTGGTCGAGGCGCACAACCCGCAGGGCGAGATGTTCAGCTTCCCGCGGCTGCGCACCCTGGCTGGCGGTCTGGGCAGCGGCGCTGACCTCATCGAGCAGTTGCGCGGCGCCCTGGCCGATTTCGTCGGGCCGGGCTGGGAGCAGGAGGACGACGTGACGTTCGTGACGCTGGAGCGCACCTCCCCCCCTCTCCCTTGCAGGGAGAGGGGGCCGGGGGGTGAGGTCCTCGCCGACTTCACCGTGCCCAGCACAACCGACAACGAACGCGAGGCGATGGAACGGGTCGTAGCCGCAGTCGCAGGGCTGGGCTTGTCCGCGGATCGGCTGGAGCGGCTCAAGACCGCGGTGGGCGAGGCGACGATGAACGCCATGGAGCACGGCAACCGTTACGACCCGGAGAAACCGGTCGCTATTCGGGAGCGCCGATGCCGACGCGCTGATCGTCAGCATCAGCGATTACGCCGGCGGCCAGCCGATCCCCGAGATTGACACGCCCCGACCTGGAGGCCAAGCTGGCGGGGCTGCAATCACCGCGCGGCTGGGGTCTCTTCCTCATCCGCAGCATGGTGGACGACATGCGCGTCACCGAGGACGGCGTCCATCACACCGTCGAACTGATCATGAACCTGGGAGCGAAAGGAGATCGCAATGCCAGCCAAACCATTTCAAGCTAGTACCCGACACCAGCCCGATGCAGAGATCATTGACCTGCGCGGGGAGATCAACGCCGCGGCCGAAGCGGGCCTGAGCGCCGCCTACACCGAGGCCGAAGGCCGCAACCCGCCAACCATCGTGCTGAACTTCGGCGAGGTCAGCTACATCAACAGCACGGGCATCGCGCTGATCGTCGGCCTGCTGGCCCGTGCCCGCAAAGCCAAGCGCCGCCTGCTCGTCTTCGGCCTCAGCCCGCACTACCAGGAGATCTTCCAGATCACCCGCCTGGCCGATTTCATGACGGTCTTCCAGGACGAGGCCAGCGCGCTCGCCGGGGGCAGATAGCAGATAGCAAATAGTAAATAGCAGATAGTAAATAGCAGATAGCAGATCGGCGAATGAGCGAATCAACGAATAGCAAATTGCGAAATACGCCACACGCAACACGAGGAGGTCCCATGTCTCTCATTAAACTCGATATCACAACTCGCAAGATCAATACCAAGACCAGCATCCTGGACATCCGGGGCGAGGTCACCGGCACGGCCGAGAGCATCCTGATGGAGGCCTACACGCGGGCCACGGCGGCCGGCGCCCACGCGGTCATCTTGAACTTCGACGGGCTGGAGTACATGAACAGCTCCGGCATCGGCCTGCTCGTGACGCTGCTGATCCGCATCCAGCGCCAGAAGCAGCGACTGCTCGCCTTCGGGTTGAGCGACCACTACCGGCAGATCTTCGACCTGACCCAACTCGACAAGGCCATCGGCATCCACCCGACAGAAGCCGCCGCGCTGGCCGCCGCCGGATGACAGGTACGCAGTGCGCAATACACTAAGGAGATCACATGTCCGAATCAACTAACCAACCAGCCGCCCAACTGCCGTCCCGCGACGCGGCCAACTGGGCCAAGCCGGTAGACGGGCTTCGGGTCGGCGACATTTCGCCGGAAGCCACCAATCTGAACGTCGAGGGCAAGCAGCTCTCCGGCCCCCTCGCGGGATTCGGCCAGATGTGGCAGAAGACCTATCGCATCCGCCTCAGCGGCGCGGACGTCACGCCTGAGCAGGTCATCAAGCTCTGGAAGGAGAACTTCGCCACGTTCTGGCCCAAGGGCAACCGCTTCTTCGGCGGTGTGGGGATCGAGCCTGGCCAGGTGGCTGTGCTCAACCTTGCCGGCCCGGCGGGTGAACGCGCCCGGCGGCGGGCCGCTCATCTCCACCGGCATCATGGTCATCTACGCCGACGACGAGTCCTTCTCGTTCATGACGCCGCAGGGTCACATGTTCGCCGGCATGATCACGTTCAGCGCGGAGCGGGAGACAAATCCTGACAGCGAAGCCGAGCAGACCGCCCTGACCACCTGCGCTCAAGTGCAAGCCCTGGTGCGCGCCAGCGATCCCCTCTATGAGATCGGGTTTCGCCTGGGGCTGCTGAAGGAGGAGGACATCTTCTGGAAGTACACGCTCACTGCGCTGGCCGACTTTTTCGGCGTACACGGTGAGGAGCCTGACCTGATGCATGACGTCTGTTCCGCGATCCATCCGCTGGGCGTGGCTTCACCGTTTTTCCGCGATCTGCCGCTGGCAAAACACGGCCTGGCATGGGTTTTCCCGCCTGCGGCCATCGCACATCCCCTGGATGACGGTAGCGCGGTCCTGGTCGAACGGTCGGTCGAGACCACCGCCGCGCAGCTCGGCCCCGATGCGGGCGCCTATCGGCGGCTGATGGGGCCGCTGGCCGCGGACTGGCGCAACGTGCTGGCAGAGATGCTCGGCCCACTGCGCTTCCCGCGGCATCCGATCAGCCTCGTGCGCTTCGGCCTGCCGGCCCTGTTGCCCGCCGCAAGCCTGACCCGGCTGTTGTTCCGCGGGAGCGTCGCCCGCGCGCCCTGTTCGCGGGGATGGCCGCGCACCGATCATGCCGCTGGAATGGCCGGCGACCGCTGCGTTCGGGCTGATGCTGGGCACCCTGGCGCACGCGGTCGGTTGGCCCCTGGCCCGCGGCGGATCACAGCGGATTGCTGATGCGCTGGCCGCGCACCTGCGCAGCCTGGGGGGGGAGATCGTGACGGGGCAGTGGGTGGCGCGCATGGATGACTTGCCGCCTGCGGCCGCGCCCTCTTCGACGTCACGCCGCGCCAACTGGAGGCATCGCGGGCGACCGCCTGCCTGCGTCCTACCGGCGCAAGCTCCGTGGCTACCGTTATGGTCCAGGCGTCTTCAAGGTGGACTATGCGCTCGACGGGCCGGCGCCGTGGCAGGCAGCAGAATGTCTGCGGGCCGGCACCGTTCACCTCGGCGGCACGCTGGACGAGATCGCCGCGTCCGAACGCGCGATCTGGCGCGGGGAACACGCCGCCCATCCCTATGTCCTCTTCGTGCAGCAGACCCCCTTCGATCCGACGCGCGCCCCCGCGGGCAAGCACACAGCCTGGGCCTACTGTCACGTGCCGCATGGCTCAACCGTGGACATGACCGGCGCGATCGAGGCGCAGATCGAACGCTTTGCGCCCGGCTTTCGGGACCGCATCCTGGCCCGCAGCACGCGCAACGCCGCGGAGATGGCCGCGTACAACCCCAACTACATCGGCGGCGACATCAACGGCGGCGTGCAGGACCTGCGCCAGCTCTTCACGCGGCCCGTAGCCAGCCTGAATCCCTACACGACACCGGCCAGCGGCATCTACCTCTGTTCCTCGTCCACCCCACCCGGCGGCGGCGTGCATGGCATGTGCGGCTACTTTGCCGCGCAGGCCGCGCTCAGAACCAGGTAACCAAGTGAGGGAATAGCATGATCAGGGTTCAAGAGATTCGTGAGGCGATTCAGCGCGCACGTGAACGACTTCCCCGGAACAAGCTAATCGGGAAGCGTCAGTCCGGACCACGTCCCCCCCTCACAAACGCCACCACGCTGCCCCATGACACGGTCTGCCCCAACAACTGTCGCTCGATCAGGGCGCGCACGTAGGCCAACGCGTCGCCATCCATCTGCTGCGCCAGGCGCTGCATGTAGCTGGGGCGCCCGCCATCCTCGCTCTCGGCAAACCAATGCGCCAGCAGCGCGGGGGTGATGCGCACCGCGCTCGTTTCGGCGACCGTCTCCACGCTCACCTCGTACAGGCCGGCCGCCAGCGCCATGTGCCGCAAATCCTCCGCCTGCCAGTTGACCAGGGCATCGTCCGCATCCGCGTAGATCGCCTCTTCCGCGGCCTGCCAGGCCTGCGCGAGGTCACCGGGCAGGCCGCTGCGGTCCAGCAGCGCGTAGATGCGCTGCGTGGCCGCGGGCACGGTCTGCGCCAGGGCCAGGCGACCGCCGGGCCGCAGGAACGCCAGCAGGCTGTGGAACACGGCCGTCTTGTCAGGCTGCGCGGTCAGCGCGCTGCGCCCCACAATCACGTCGAAGCGCGTGGCGGCATCCACCGTCGCCACCAACGCCGGCAGATCGTTGACTGCGCCGGTCAGGATCACCGGCCGTTCTGCCTGATCGAGTTGGGTTGCCATCTGCTGCAGGGCCTGGGCCTCGCGTGCCGTTGCGGCCAGCGCCCACACGCCGCCCACCGGCGCGCGGCGCACGGCCTCCCAGGTGAGCAGGCCATTGCCCGCGTTGAGGTCCAACACCAGGCTGTGCCGTTCGATCTGCGCCAGCGCCATCACGCGCTCACGCAGCCGTGCCAACTGCTCGCCCAGGTTGCTCAGGGTGCGCTGCAGCCACAGGTTGGACGCGGGCGGTCCCTGGTAAGTCCGATCTCCGCCCCAGGTGTCGCGGCCTGACGCCGGCGCGGCCTCCTCGCCTTCGAGCATGGCGGCCAACTGCGCCTCGCGGCGGCGCGCCACGTCATCCCGAATCTGGCGCTCATAGCCCAGGCTGCCCGGCTGGTAGAAGACGCGGCCTTGCAGGCTGGTCGGCAGATACTGCTGCGCGACCCAATGATCGCGGTAAGCGTGCGGATAGAGATAGCCCTTGCCATGCCCCATGTCTTCGGCGTCGCGGCTGGCGTCCTTGAGATGATCGGGCGCCTCGGCCTCCCGCTCCCCCTCCACCACGCCCAGCGCATCGAAGAAGGCGAAGGCGCTGTTGCTCTTGGGCGCGGTCGCCAGGTAAAGGCAGGCGGTCGCCAGGTGAAAGCGCCCCTCCGGCAGTCCCACGTAATCGAACGCCTGCGCCGCGGCCACCACCACCTGCAAGGCGTGCGGATCGGCCAGGCCCACATCTTCGCCGGCAAAGATCAACATGCGCCGAAAGATGAAGCGCGGGTCTTCGCCCGCATAGACCATCTTCGCCATCCAGTAGAGCGCCGCGTCCGCATCGGACCCGCGCAAGGACTTGATGAACGCGCTGATCGTGTCGAAATGGGCGTCGCCATCCTTGTCGTAGAGCACCGCGCGGCGCTGAATGGACTCTGCGGCGATGTCACGTGTGATGTGGATCAACGGCCGCTCGGTGTCCGGCGCCGCCTCGGCGCCGGGCTGGGTGGTTTCCACGGCCAACTCCAGCGCGTTGAGCACGCTGCGCGCATCGCCATTGGCCACGCTGACCAGGTGATCGAGCGCGTCGTCATCGAGCAGCACGCCCAGCGCGCCGTAGCCCCGCACCGGATCGGCCAGCGCCTGCCGCGCGACCGCGCGCAGATCGTCCTCCGTCAGGCTGCGCAGTTGGAAGATGCGGCTGCGGCTGACCAGCGCCTTGTTGACCTCGAAGTAGGGATTTTCCGTGGTCGCGCCGATCAGGATGACGGTGCCGTTCTCCACCCAGGGCAGGAGCGCGTCCTGCTGCGCCTTGTTGAAGCGGTGAACTTCGTCCACGAACAGGATCGTCTTCTGACCATGCAGCCCGCGGCGCTCCTGCGCCACCGCCACCGCGTCGCGAATGTCCTTGACCCCGGCCAGCACCGCGTTGATGGCGATGAAATGGGCGCGCGTGGTGTTGGCGATGATGCGCGCGAGGGTGGTCTTGCCGCTGCCGGGCGGTCCCCAAAAGATGACCGACGACAACTGGTCGGCCTGAATCGCGCGGCGCAGCAGCCGGCCCGGCCCCACGATATGCTCCTGGCCGATGAACTCGTCCAGCGTGCGCGGGCGCATGCGCGCGGCCAGCGGCGCCTCGGCATCAGTCGCCTGCTGCCGGCGCAGATCGAACAGGGTCGTGCTGGTGGTTGATGCGGGCATGACAGCCTCTGGTCGAAAAAAAAACGTAATGTCACGGGGCGCCGCTCATTGTAGCGCAAAGCCGCCCGCGCGCCAAGCGCGAACCAGGCGCGTCGCATCTCTTGACTGAGATTTGCGCCAGGACAAGGATGCGATTAACCACGCGCCTCACACATGGGCTTCACACGGCCTTCATTTGGCTAGGGCATAATAGGCGTGCCGAGGCATTGATCTGGCTCAGAGCGCCAATCTCGCCAGGCGAAACAGAATCGCAACGATGTCGAAAGGAATGGGCTTGTATGAAAAGCAAACGAGTAATGACAATGATCGCCGTGGTGTTGGCCCTGAGCCTGGTGGCCGTCTTTGCCACCGGCGCGCTGGCGCAAAGCGGAACGGTGTGGAATATGATGCGGGGCGTGATGGGCGGCGCGGTTGATGCCGAATCTATGCAGGCCATGTTTGCCCAGATGCACCCCAACGGCGCCATGCCCGCCGGCATGAACGCGATGATGGGGCAGATGTGGAACCAGGACGGCACGGTCAATGCCGAAGCCATGCAGGCCATGCATGCGCAAATGCAGAATGGCGAGGCCATGTCGGCCATGCATGCGCAAATGCAGAATGGCGGGGCCATGCCGGCGGACTGTACCGAGATGATGAACGACCCTGAGCATCAGGCGCTTATGCAGGAGCACATGGCCAATCCCCAGATGATGCAGCATGATGCATGGGCCTGACGGTTTCGATCCCCAGGCTTGCCAGGACTTCATGGCCGCCAATCCTGATGTGGCGCCGGCCGAAGTGCATGCGCAGTGCCTGGCCGCCATGCAAAACCTGGCCCCTGCCGAGTCAACCGCTAAGTAACAGCGCACTCACCCCTGTGTCCTGCTGGTGCAGGCATGAAACCGGGTTTCACCACCGTCGCCACCGAACCGGATTGCGGTTCGGGCAGGCCGCTACGGTGTTGAAACCCGGTTCTTGTTTGTAATCCACTCCCCTGCTGTGCTATACTGCAAGCGGGAACTGACTTCACTCCTCCGCCGAAAGAAACAGGCGCAGCTCGTGCCCGCTTGCAGTAAACAATGGGCGCGCTGCCATGCCGCTCGACTAAGGAGCCGTCACGAAACAAGTGTTACACCTGCGCCCCCCCCGGCGGTGGTGGGGGGCGCCCCTTTTTTCCCCCCCGGTGTTTCATGACGGCTCCTAACTCATGCAAACGATTGTCATCATCGAAGACGAACGTGACATTGCCCATGTCCTGCGCAGCTATCTGACCCAGGCCGGTTTCCGCGCCCTGGTTGCGCACGATGGGCGCCTGGGGCTTGACCTGACGCGACGGGAGAAGCCCGCGCTGGTCATTCTTGACCTGATGTTGCCGGGCCTGGATGGCCTGGATATCTGCCGCGCCTTGCGTCGCGACCCTGATCCTGCCATCAGCGAGACCGCCATTTTGATCCTGACCGCGCGCGTCGAAGAAACGGACCGCCTGATTGGCCTGGAACTGGGCGCCGATGATTACGTCAGCAAGCCCTTCAGCCCGCGTGAAGTCGTCGCCCGTGTGCGCACGATTTTGCGTCGCACCCAGCCCCGGCCAGACGCCGCGCCGGCTCGCCCCCTGGTCATCGGCGACGTGCGCCTGGATCCCACCCGCCGTGATGTGAGCGTGGCCGGCGCCGCCGTCGAATTGACCCCCACTGAATTCGATCTGCTCTACCTGCTGATGAATGATGCCGGGCGACCCTTCACACGCATGGAGTTGCTGGAGAAACTGCAAGGGGACGCGTACGAGGGCTACGAGCGCACAATTGACGTACACGTCAAGAACCTGCGCCGTAAACTGGGCGACGCCAGCCGCAATCCCCGCTTTTTGCTGACCATACTCAACTACGGCTATAAATTTGCCGATCACTGACGGTTTAGCGCCTTCCGCATGGGGTCAATTCTGACAATGCATTCACTGGCAACCAAACTCCTGCTGACCTTCATGGCCGTGATCGTCCTCAGCCTGACCGCAGTGACCATCACTGCCAACCGGGTAACGCAGCGCGAGTTCGAACACCTGCTTTTTCGCGGGCAGATGGTCACGCCGGCCGAGATTCAGACCCTCCTCAGCAGCCACTACCAACACATCGGCTCCTGGGACGGTGTACAAGCCCTGGTCATCGCCGAAGGCAGCAGCGCGGCGGGGGGGCACATGGGCCTAATGGGCAACTCACGCGTGCGGGTCGTGGACAGCACCAGCGGCCTCATCGTGGGCGACAGCCTGGGGGAAACGATCGGCCAATCGCCGGCCCTGGGCGCCCTACGCTTGGGGCTGCCGTTGCAGGTGGATGGTCGCGTCGTCGGCACGTTGCTCATCGAGGGGGTAATGTCCATGCCGATGCCGGGCACGCCCGATGCCAACGTGGTGAGTCGGGTCAGGCAAGGCGTGCTCGTCGCAGCCCTGTTCGCGGGGCTGGCGGCGCTCTTGCTCAGCCTGCTCTTCGTGCGCCAAATCACACGGCCGCTCAATCAATTGGCTGCCGCCTCTCAGTCTGTGGCCCAGGGCGACCTCGGCGCCCGCGTGCCCGTGCATGGTGACGATGAACTGGCGCAAGTCGGGGCCGCGTTCAATCGCATGGCCGAAAGCCTGCAAACCCAGGAAACCCTGCGCCGCAACCTGGTGAGCGATGTCGCGCATGAGTTACGCACCCCGTTGAGCGTCATTCAGGGCCAGGTGGAAGCGCTGCAAGATGGCGTCTTTCCCCTCACCCTCGCCGCCCTGACGCCCATCGAGACCAACACGCACCTGCTGACCCGCCTGGTAGAAGACCTGCATACCCTGGCCAGCGCTGAAGCCGGTCAACTGCCGCTCGATCGGCAGCCGCTGGCCCTCGAGGAACTGGCCGCTGACGTCGTTGGCGGTCTGCAAGCGCAGGCTGCCGCCGCAGGCATCGTGCTGCGCATGGATGTCGCGCCGGCGCTGCCGCTCATCGCCGGCGACGCCCAGCGCTTGCGCCAGGTCATTCTTAACTTGCTCAGCAACGCCCTGCGCCACACGCCGGCCGGCGGCGCCATCACCGTGCGCGTGCGTCCCGTGGCTGCGCCGACCGCCGCGGTCATGCTTTCGGTCGTGGACAGCGGCCCTGGCATCGCGGCAGAAGATTTGCCCCACCTGTTCGAACGTTTCTACCGCAGCGACCACTCCCGCAGCCGGGACAGCGGCGGCAGCGGGCTGGGCCTGACCATTGCCCGCCATCTGGCCCGGGGTCATGGCGGCGAACTGGTGGCCGAAAGCCCGCTGAGCGCCGTCGGCGGCGCCGCTTTTCATCTGACCATTCCGCTGGCGAGTTAGGGAGGTTGCCGATCACAATGCACGAGATGACGATTCAAGAACTACAGGCGCGCATGGCGGCAGGGACGCTCACAAGCCGCGGCCTGGTGGAGATGTACCTGGCGCGCATCGCGGCCATTGACCGCCAGGGGCCAACCCTGAACGCGATCATCGAGATCAACCCGGACGCCCTGGCCATCGCGGCCGCGCTGGACGCTGAACGCAGGCAAAGCGGCGCCCGCGGCCCGCTGCACGGCATCCCCATCCTGCTCAAGGACAACATTGACACAGGCGATCAGATGCAGACCACGGCCGGCTCGTTGGCGCTGGTCGGTCCGCCCGCACCGGCCGACGCCCCTCTCGTCAGCCAACTGCGCCAGGCCGGCGCGGTCATCCTGGGCAAGACCAACCTGAGCGAATGGGCCAACTTCCGCTCGTCCCACTCCACCAGCGGCTGGAGCAGCCGCGGCGGGCAGACGCGTAATCCCTACGCATTGGATCGCAACCCCTCCGGCTCCAGTTCCGGCTCAGCCGTGGCGGTGACGGCCAACCTGTGCGCGGTGGCCGTGGGCACCGAAACAGACGGCTCGATCACCTCGCCCGCGTCGGTCAACGGCGTGGTAGGCATCAAGCCCACCGTGGGGCTGGTCAGCCGCCGCGGCATCATCCCCATTGCGCACAGCCAGGACACGGCCGGCCCCCTGGCGCGCTGCGTGGCCGACGCGGCCATCCTGTTGGGCAGCCTGACCGCCCCCGATCCTGGGGACCCCGCCACGCTCGACCGCGCCGGCCCCGTCTTCCAGGACTACACGCCGTTTCTGGACCGCGGCGGTCTGGCCGGCGCGCGCATTGGCGTGGCGCGCAACTTCTTCGGCTTCAATGAACGGGTGGATCGCCTGCTGGAGACCTGCCTGGAGGTGCTGCGCCACCAGGGCGCCGAGGTGGTGGACCCCGCGCCGGTGTTGACGGCCGGCCAGTTCGAGGAAAGCGAAGCGCTGGTGCTCCTGGTCGAGTTCAAGGCCGATTTGAACGCCTACCTCGCGCAGCGCGGCCCGACGACGCCCGTGCAATCGCTGGCCGAGATCATCGAGTTCAACGAACGCCACGCGGAGCAGACCATGCCCTTTTTCGGGCAGGATTTGCTGCACAGAGCGCAAGCGCAAGGGCCGTTGACAGGTCATACCTACCAACAGGCCCTGGCGATCAATCAACAGATGGCGCGTGACGAGGGCATTGATGCCACCCTGCGCACGCATCGCCTGGATGCCATCGTGGCCGCCACCTGCACGTTGGCCTGGCTCACCGACCCGATCAATGGCGATCATTACCAGGGCAGTTGCACGTCGCCGGCAGCCGTGGCCGGGTATCCGCACATCACCGTGCCGGCCGGGCTGATCAGCGGCCTGCCGATTGGCCTCTCGTTCTTTGGCGGCGCGTATCAGGAGCCGACCCTGATCCGCCTGGCCTACGCCTTCGAGCAGGCGACGTTGGCGCGGAGGAGGCCGGAGATTGGAGATTGGAGTAAGATTGATGAGGTTTGTGTTGTCTGCCCGTCCGCCCTTTAGCCTGGCGGCGGTGGTCAATTCGCACGGTTGGGTGCAATTGGCGCCGTTCAGCCATGACAAGGAATCGGACGGCTTCGATTATGTGCTGGAACTGAGCAGCGGCCGGGCGATTGATCTGTGCGTCCGGCCGGCGGGCGCGAGCGATGTGCAAGTGGACACCTCGGCCACGCTGACGCAGGTTGAGCAGGAGGACCTGACCGGCCGCGTCACCTGGATGTTGGGGCTGGATCAGGACCTGACGCCGTTCTACGAACGGGCGCGCTTGGAGCCGAAGCTGGCGCACGTCGCCGCGGAGGGGCGAGGGCGCATCCTGCGTTCGGCGACGCTGTTCGAGGATGCCATCAAGACGATGTGTACGGTCAACACCACCTGGGGCGGCACGAAGCGCATGGTGCGCGGCCTGGTGGAGAACTACGGCGCGACGCTGGCCGGCGCCGCGCAGCGGGCTTTTCCCAGCGCGGCGCGGTTGGCCGCGGCCAGCGAGCAAGAGTTACGCGCCGACGCCAGACTGGGCTTCCGCGCGCCCTACGTGCTGGGGCTGGCGCGGGCGGCAGCCGCGGGCGACGTTGACCTGGAGACGCTCAAGCACTCTCCCGCGTCAACGCTGGAGGTGCGCAAGCAGTTGCTCGCCATCAAGGGCATCGGCGACTACGCGGCCGCCAATCTGCTCATGATCCTGGGGCGCGGCGATTTCATCCCCGTGGATTCGTGGGCGTTGAAGGTGGTGTCGAAGGAATGGCACAACGGTCAGCCCATCGGCCGGCCCCAAGTGGAAGCGGCCTTTGCGACCTGGGGTGAGTGGAAGGGCCTGGCGTACTGGTTCTGGAATTACGCCTGATTGGTGTGCAACCTTGCGAGCCTGTAGGTCCGGCCTCCTGGCCGGACGGCGCTGGAAGAGGAAAGCAAGCTCTGCAACAGACGGCATCGTCACGCCGGAGGCGTGACCTACGGCTGGAGCTTGTCACGCGATAGACGGCGGCGTCACGCCGGAGACGTGACCTACGGTTCAAGCTGCGGCGGCCAGTCCATGCAGCGCGGCCACGCGCTGCAGCAAGGCGCTGATATCGCGCTCGGGGCGGGGCGCCGGGCCAAACAGGTCCTGAATGACCGCCTGGCGATCCTGCAGCAGCCAGAGGGTGTTGTTGACGCCATGTGCAAGTACGTCCAGGTTGTAGCCGCCTTCAAGAGCAAAGACGATCTTGCCTGCGCACAGTTCAGCGGCCATGTCCAGCAGTTCGCTGACCAGGTGCGCGTAACCGGTCAGGGATAAGGTCATGCCGGCCAGCGGATCGTCCCAATGCGCATCGTAGCCGGCCGACACCAGGATGAGCTGCGGCTGGAAACGTCGCGCCAGCGGCCACAGAATCTGCGCGTAGATCGCGGCGTAGCCCTGGTCGCCCACGCCTGGCGGCAGCGGCACGTTGGCGGTCGTACCTATGCCGGCGCCAGCGCCTGTCTCATTGATGGCGCCGCTGCCGGGATAGTACGGGTACTGATGCGTGGAGAAGAAGAGGACGCCTGCATCGTGGTAAAAAATATCCTGCGTACCATTGCCATGATGCACGTCGAAGTCCACAATCAGGATACGACTCAGGTTGCGCTCCACCTGCGCCGTGGCCGCGGCCAGGGCCACGTTGCTGTAGAGACAAAAGCCCATGGCCTCCGCGGCGGTGGCATGATGCCCCGGCGGTCGCAGCAAGGCAAAGCCGTTGCCGGCCTGACCATCGAGCACGGCCAGGGTCAGATTGACTAAACCGCCGGCCGCCAATCGAGCGGCCAGGGCGGAGCCAGGGCGCACGTAGGTGTCTGGATCGAGATAACCGCCGCCTTGCTGGGCCAGGGTCTCGATGCGCTGTACATGCTGCTGTGGATGAACGCGCAGCAGGCGCTCGTCACTCAACGGTGTGCAGGGCACGGCCTGCACCTGACGCAAACAGCCGGTCTGCGTCAGCAGGGCCAGTGTGCTCTCCAGACGATGACGATTTTCGGGGTGCCCCGGCAAATCATGGCTGCGTTCGGCCGCGTCGTAACAATAGGCTGTGGTTGGCATAGTCTCCCGTCCGCATCGCAGGGGGCAAATTCATTGGCTGCCTGAACTTTAGCACAACTCTTTATTCCAGGAAAAATGGAGAACCCATGTTTCAATCTGTCGAAAAACCACGCACCGTCACCGTCAACCGCCAGGCAGGTCTGCTGGTGATTGACTGGCAGGACAGTCATCACAGCGAGTATCCCCTCAGCGGCATCCGGGCGGTCTGTCCGTGCGTCTCGTGCCGCGGCGGCCATGCCGAGATGGCTAAGCCAATCGCCCGTGCCCAGTTGTTTGCTCAGCCCAACGGCTCCAGCGAGGTGCAAGGCGCTGAGTTCGTCGGCGCCTACGCCATCAGCTTTACCTGGGCCGACGGCCACAACACCGGCATCTACACCTGGAGTCTGCTGCGCAGTTTGTGCCCCTGTGCAGCGTGTGATTAGGGGCGCGAGCCGCAAGCTCATGCCCGCGGCGCAGATGGCCCGCCCTCACCTTGACCGCTGCCCTCCCTCGCTCGTCATACTCGGTGAGAGGTGCATGAGCAACAACCGTGAAGGCCGTGTCCATGCCAGGTAGATCAGGCCAGCTTACCCAAGCCCAGGCGCTCAGTTCCAGCAGCGACCTCGATCAGCGCTTCGAGGCGTTGTTTCGCGACCTGCGCCAGCCGGTGCTGAACTATCTTTTTCGCCTGCTGGGCGACGCCGAGCAAGCCGAGGATGTCTCCCAGGATTCGTTCGTGAAAATCTATCGTGCGCTGTCCGGTCTGCCGGCCGATGCCAACGCACGCGCCTGGGTCTACCGTATTGCCACCAACGCGGCCTACGACGCCCTGCGGCGCCGGCGCTTGATCCGCTGGCTGCCCCTGCTGCGTCAGGCCGATGAGGATGACGGCTATGAGCGCCGCGAAGTCGGGCTACCTGAGGCGGCCAATGAGATGGCGCAGTTGGAACAGCACCTCGACGTTCAGGCCGCGCTGAACCGTCTGCCGACGGACCTGCGGACGCCTCTGCTGCTCTACAGCTACCAGGGGCTGAACACGGCCGAAATCGCCGAGATCATGCAGATTTCACGTTCGGCGGTCAAGATGCGGCTGCAGCGAGCGCGCCAGCTATTTGGGGAGCACTATACCAGGGAAAGCCTGATCAGAGAGGAGGTCCAGCCGTGAATGCCCACCACGTGTTGGAAATGGTGACCGTCTACCGCGAACTCACGGTAGCCGAGCGCCGCCATGTGCAAGAGCATGTGGCCGACTGCACACCCTGCGCGCTGGCTCTGACGCAGGCGCAGCGCGTCGACGCGCTGCTGCAAACTCTGCCACTGCTGCGCAGTACGCCCGCGCAGGATGCCGCCCTGCGCCGGCGGCTATACGCTGGCCGCCCCATCGCTTCCCGCACCTCGGCCGGCTGGTATTGGCGCCCGCAGATGGCCTGGCTGGTCATCGTGATCGTCATCGCCGCTCTGATCGGCAGCACCGGCGCGGTCGCCGGCCAGAGTCTGCCAGACATGCCGCTCTACCCACTCAAACTGGCGGGCGAACAGGCCCGCGGCTGGCTCATTTGGGACGCGACCGGGCAGGCGGAATGGCAACTGGCCCGCGCCCGCACGCGCCTGGACGAGATCAACCTGCTGGTGGCGCAAGGACGCCTGCCTTCCGAGCAGACCCTGGCGCGCTTGCAGCAGCAGTTGGCCTCGGTTCTTGCCAGCACAAGCCGCACACCGCTATCCGACACCGTGCGCCTGTTACAGCAGGCCGACACCCTCACCGGCGACGCCCTCACGCAGGTGGAGGCCTGGCCGCAGCAGGCGCCGGATGACCTGGCCGAGCTGCGCGCCAGCCTGCGCCAGCAACAGCGGGTGATTGCCGCGGGCCTGGCCGCGCCAGAGCAGTTCCGCCAAACGCCCACGCCGGCACCCACAGCGACGCCCACGAGCAGCGCGGGTCAGCGTGCTGCGGCAACCACCGCCCCGCACGACTTGCCTGCCCCGGTTTGTCCTCCAGCCTGCAGCCCAACGCCCACCGCCAGCCCGCTGCCGACAACTCTCCCACCGCCCGCCGCGACGGCTACGCCGTCGGCGCCGCCCACGGCCACGCCCAGCGCGCCTCCGACAGCCACGCCAACAGCGACCCCGCCGCCCAGCGCCACTCCATCGCCAACGCCGTCCGCTACGCCAACGCGGCCGCACATCCTGCCGCCGCGGCCCTCCGGCACGCCACGGCCGCGGCCCACATTACCGCGACCGCCGCAGCGCACCGCGACAGCTTCGCCGGCAGGCACCGCCACGGACGGTCCGGCCCCGACCGCCACCCCCACGGGCAATCACACCCTACCGCCGGCGACGCGTACGCCGCGACCACCACCGCCCCGCTGGACGCCGCCGCGCCTACCGCCGCGCTCTACCGCCACCCCGGCGGCTTCCCCCGTGCAGCTCGCTACGGAGACGCCAACGGCCGCGCCCCCGACCGCAGAGGTGACGCCGGCGAACACAGCCGCGCCGCCGTCCACGCCTACCCCGACGGCCGCGGCCGCCACCACCCTGCCCCGCCCGCGGCCCAGCCGTCGCGCCGCAACGCCCACCGAATGAATTCGGTGTCTGATACATCAAACCCGCTCAAGCGGGTTGCGCCGGTGGGAACCCGTCTTGACAGATTCTGGTGGTTCAGCCCGTGAATTCATTCACGGGCGGGCGTTGGCGCGCAACCTTGCGAAGGCCCGCCGGCAGGGGCTTGCGTTGTTGCCCCCCGGCCCCCCCGTTGGTGCGATTCTAAAAACCGGGTTGACCGCGCAGCCCAGTGCATCGTCATACTGACCAGAAGCCGCCAACATCGCCTCTGCGCCGATTCGACCCGCAGCGTCGCCAGATCGAATCGAGGCTGTTTCGAAAACCGCTTCCCCACTTCTATTTTTCGGAGGATTCGCACATGAAAAAGACGTTTGTATTCCTGTTCCTGGTTCTGCTCCTGGCCTTGAGCGCCATCCCGGCGCTGGCTGAGGAGCCGACACCGCCGATGCCGCCGTCCCGCTTCACTCTGTGGGGCACTGTCACCGCGGTTGACGCCACCAACCACACCTTCAGTGTCAACGTGCTGATCTATCGCGGCGGTCGAGGCGCACCGCCCACCACGGCCACCCTGCACACCAACCAGCGCACCCGCTTTGCCATCCACACCGACACCGGCAACGTCCCCGGCGCCTTTGCCGATGTGGCGGTCGGCCAGACGCTCATGGTCAATGGCGTGCGCGCCCAGGGCAACTTCCATGCCCAGATGGTTCTGATCAACGCGCCGCTGCCGCCGCAGCTCTTCGCCATCGGCGGCAAAATCACCGCGCTGGACGGCACGGCCCACACCCTGACCCTGGAAGTGGTACGCGCCATGCCGCCTTCCCTGGGCATCCTGCCCGGCGACAGCGTGGTGATTACCACGGACGAAAACACGCACTTCTGTGCCGTCACCACGCAAGGGCAGCCCTGCACGCCCATCACCTTTGCCGACCTGGCCGTGGATGACCATGTCATGACCAACGGCGCGGTGGTGAACAGCGCCTTCCTGGCCCGCCAGGTGACCAAACTGCCGCCCCCGCCGCAGTAAGCCGCTGCGCGCAGAACAAACAAACGGGCCGGGTTTCATCAGAAACTCGGCCCGTTTTTGTCTGCCTTACATGACTCCCACTCATTCAGGCCACCGCATACTGCGTGAATGGCCGAATCTCGGGAGACTGAAAACCCAAGACGATCTGTTTCTTGGGGTTCTAACTGGCCGGTGCGCCGAAGAGGGAGCCGATGAAGTATCCGGCCAGCGCGGACGCGATGCCGATCACCATCATCTGCAGGCCGCTGCGGGCCGGCACCCCTACCGTGATGCGGGCCTTGAAATAGCCTACGGCAAACAGCGCCAGCGCCGACAGCACGAGGGCAACGATCATCCCCTGCGCCGGCGCCAGGAAAAAGAAGGGAGAGAGCGGGATCAGGGAGCCGATGACGGCCGAGAAGCCGACCCACAGCGCGGTCTTCAGCAGCCCCTTGTTCTTCACCGGCTGCAGTTCCAGCTCGTGCGCCATCATGATGTCAACCCAGTGTGCTTCATGCTGGCTGACATGCTCCACCACTTTGTCCAGCAGCTCGCCCTCGAAACTCCAGCCCTGGAAAATCTCGCGAATCTCCTGGCGCTCCAGATCGGGCATTTCTTTGATCTCGCGCCGCTCGCGCGCCATCTGCGCATGATAGAAATCGGCATTGGCCAGTGACGAGGTGTACGCGACCGCGCCCATGGAGATGGACTCCGCAAAAGTAGCCGCCAACCCGCCCGCAATGATGATGCGGATGTCCTGCGAAGCGGCGGCAACACCCAGGATGACGCCCAGCGTGTTGACCAGGCCATCCTGTCCCCCCAAAATAATCTCACTCAAACGCGCGCCCAGGCCGTGACTTTCACGTGCCGGGACTAACGCACTGCCTGCTGCTGCCATACCAACCTCCTACAAACTGGTCAAATACGGATAGAAATAGAATTTCATCATTCACGCCCCAGCACTGCCCGATCGAGTGGAGCCAGGTGCGCCAGCATCTCTACTGGCAACTCCTGCCCCAGACGCTGAGTGAACAGTTCCTGCCAGATGTACTCGCGCGCCACAAACACCAGGTGGGGGTTGGTGGTCCAGGCCGCGCTGGCTGCTTCTGTCGTACCGCCGATCAAGGCGGCCTGCCGATCCGCCACCACGATGACGATGCCGCGGCCCACCCGATGCACCGCGGTCTCGGCCTGCGGGTGATGGCGCACCTCTCCGACCGTCAGCGTATTTTCGCCAAACAACAACGCATGAACCGCAACCCCCCGCTGCTGCGCGGCCGTTAGGGCGCCCTGCAGCGGGGCCAGCGTGCGATCGTGCAAACCGACATAGAGTTCGGCGCTGGCTGCATCAATCATGGCCTGCGCCCGCTGCACGATCTGCGCATCGCCGCTGATGTTCCAGATCTGGGCCGGCTCGGCCGGCACGGCCAGGGCGGTCAGGTCCGCGGCCAGACCATCCACGCAGGTCTCGAACTGCTGTCGCATCTGCGCCACCAATTCGTGCGGCGGCAGCGGCGCATAGCGCACCCCTTTCGCGTCCTCGGGCAGCGTCAGGATGGCGCCGCGCTGCGCCAGGCGTCCCAGCGCTTCGTATGCCATGCTGCGCGGCACGCCTGACGCCTTGCTCAACTGATAGCCGCTGGCCGCGTGATGTTGCAGCAGCGCCAGATAGACGCGGGCTTCATATTCGGTAAATCCCAGGGCGCCCAACTGGCGCTGCAGTCGCTCACTCATGTTCATCATCTATAGTAGTTCACTTCCAAACTACTACAAGTATCTCATACCCAGGGCGAATTGTCAACTGTTGGCAGTTCAACCAATCGGTAGTAAAATAAGCGCGATCTTGCGCATGATGTTCCCCTTGGATGATCCTGCCGAGCAGCAGAGACGCCGCTTGCAGCAGCAAAGAATCAGCTTGAACGAAAGGAACCAACCGTGCAAACCAGAGCCTTCGCACCACGAGGACACCGCACCATCAGTGGGAGCATCTCGCTTCTGCTCAGCGTCCTTGCCGCCAGTCTCCTCATCCTGGCCGCCGCCGTTTTGGCTTCTGCCAACGCCCACACCGAGGCTCCAGAGGCCAACGACCTGCGCGTCAGCCAGGTCTACGGCGGCGGCGGCAACGCCGGCGCCACGTATACGAACGATTTTATCGAGTTGTTCAATGCGGGCGCCGGCTCGATCAATCTGAGCGGTTGGAGCGTTCAGTACGCTTCGGCCACCGGCACATCCTGGCAGGTCACCAACCTGAGCGGGAGCCTGGTCGCAGGGCATTACTACCTGATCCAGGAAGCGCAAGGCGCCGGCGGCACCACGCCCTTGCCAACGCCGGACGCCACCGGCACGATTGCGATGAGTGGCTCTACCGGGCAAGGTGGCCCTGGTCAATAGCACGACGGCGCTCACTGGCGCTTGTCCAACCGGTGCCAGCATCATTGACTTTGTTGGTTACGGTCCTACGGCCAACTGCTACGAAGGGGCTGGTCCGACGGCGGTCTTGAGCAATACCACCGCAGCCCTGCGTAATGGCAACGGTTGTACGGATACTGACAACAATAGTGCCGACTTTACGGTGGGCGGCCCACCCCGCGTAACACGGCCTCGCCCATCAACACCTGCGGGCCGGACACCACACCACCCACCGTGCTCAGCACGATCCCCATCAGCAACGCCACCAATGTGCTGCTCAACAGCACGGTGCAGGTCACGTTCAGCGAAGCCGTGAGCAACGTCACCAGCAGCACCTTCACCGTGGTCAGCGCCGGCGGCCCGGTCACCGGTACAATCAGCGGCAGCGGCGCCAACCGCACCTTCACGCCGGGCGCGCTGCTGGCGCCAACCACCCTTTTCACCGCCACGCTGACCACCGCCATCACCGACCTGGCCGGCAACCCCATGCTGAGCAACTATGTCTGGAGCTTTACGAGCGGCGCGGTGTCCGTGTGCGGCGCGCCGGCCACCCTCATCAGCACCATCCAGGGCAGCGGCACGGCCAGCCCGCTCGTGGGGACAACGCTGACGATCGAGGGCGTGGTCAAGGGTGATTTCCAGTCTACGACGACCGAGCTGAGCGGATTCTTCGTGCAAGAGGAAGACAGCGAAAGCGACGGCAATCCGGCCACGTCTGAGGGCATCTTCGTCTACGACAACGGCTTTGGCGTGGATGTCAGCGTCGGTCAAGTGGTGCGCGTGACTGGAACCGTGGCCGAATACTACACGCTGACCGAGTTGAACGCGGTCGGCGCGGTCAGCCCTTGTCCGGGCAGCCCCACAACCACGCCGGCCGCAATCACCCTGCCGGTCAGCAGCCTGACCGACTGGGAGCGCAACGAGGGCATGGCGGTCCAAATTCCATCCACCCTCTACGTCACCGAGCACTACGACCTGGGCCAATACGGCCAGGTATCGCTTTCGGTCAGCGATCGCCTGTATCAGCCGACCGCGCTGGTCGCGCCCGGCGGTGTCGGCAGCCCGCGTGACCTGCTGCAGGACTTGAACAATCGCAGTCGCATCCAGTTGGATGACGCCAACCTGCAGCAAAACCGGGACCCCATCGTCTACCCGCCACCCGCGCTGACGGCCGCGAACACGCTGCGCACCGGCGACACCGTGAGCGGCCTGACCGGCGTGCTGTTTTACTACGGTTCCGCGTACATGATCGAACCGACACTGCCGCTGAGCATCACGCACAGCAACCCGCGCAGCGCAGCCCCTGCGGCCGTGGGCGGCAACGTGCGCGTCGCCAGCTTCAACGTGTTGAACTACTTCAACGGTGACGGCCTGGGCGGCGGCTTCCCCACCTCGCGCGGGGCCGACACCCTGGCGGAGTTCAACCGCCAGCGCGCCAAGACCATCGCCGCCATCGTGGGCCTGAACGCGGATGTCATCGGCCTGATGGAAATGGAAAACGACGGCTACGGCGCCACCAGCGCCATTCAAGATCTGGTCAACGGGCTGAACGCGGCCACGACGCCCGGCGCCTACGCCTTCATCAACCCCGGCGTCGCCACCTTTGGCGGCGACGAGATCGCGGTTGGGATCATCTACCGTCCGGCAAAGGCCACGCCGGCGGGCGCCGCCGTCACCCTGAGCACCGGCGCGTTCGATCAAAGCCCGGCTGTGCGGCGCAACCGCCAGCCGATGGTGCAGACCTTCGCGGATGCCACCTATGGCGAGAAGTTCACCGTCGTCGTCAATCACCTCAAGTCCAAAGGCTCCGCCTGCAACACACCCGTCGGCGTCTTTCCGGCCGATCCGGACACCGGCGACGGGCAGGGTAACTGCAACATCACCCGCACGATGGCCGCCAACGAATTGACCGCCTGGCTGGCGACCGACCCCACCGCCAGCGGCGATCAGGACTTCCTCATCATGGGCGACCTGAACGCGTACACCAAAGAGGACCCCATCACGGCCATCACCGGCGCCGGTTACACCAACCTGGTGGCGAGCGGCCTGGGCGCCCATGCCTATTCCTACGTGTTCGACGGGCAGAGCGGCTATCTGGACCATGCGCTGTCCACCGCGCACCTGGCCGCCGCGATCTCTGCTGTAGACGAGTGGCACATCAACGCCGACGAGCCGCGTTCGCTCGACTACAACCAGGAATTCAAGACCCCCGGCCAGATCATCAGCCTCTACGCACCAGACGCCTATCGCTCATCGGATCATGACCCGGTGGTCGTGGGCATCAAGTCATGCGCGTGGTACGATACCAACTGCAGTTGCGGCGGCGCCAGCGACATCACCGACGTGATCTTCACGGCCAACGACTGGGGCAAGACCAGCGGCTTTGCTCCGCGCAACGATGTGGCCGGCGGGGCCGGCGCGTTCCCCGCGCCCGATGGCATGGTCAACATCCTGGACATTCAGGCCGTCGCCAGCCGCTTCGCCAGCGCGACCTGCTCATGACCAGCAGTTCCAACGGTCTTACTTGGACGACCGGCACGTCGGGAACATAGTACACTTGACGGCGGGAGGAGACTCACAAATGATTGGCCAACTTAAAGTCAAGAACTACCGTAGCCTGGCCGATGTCACGGTCAGCTTCGATGTGTTGACCGTTCTGGTGGGGCTGAATGGTTCCGGCAAAAGCAACCTGGTAGATGTGCTGCGGTTCGTTTCCGAGGCGCTCACGCATGGGCTGGACTCCGCTGTGATCAAGCGTCATGGCATGAGCGCGCTGCGTCGTTGGTCGGGCAAAGGCCGGCCTTACGATGTGGAGATCGGGCTTTCGGTAAGCGGCAATGGAACCTTAGCCGCCGACTACCAATTCACACTCGGCAGCGAACTGCGGGGCGGGTACCGCGTCAAGTCCGAGCGCTGTGAAGTGCGCGACCTATCCGGCCAGTCCTCGAAGCTGATCAGCAAGTTCGAAACCCTCAATGGCGAGTGGGGCGCGTCACCGCTAGAGACTGCGCCAGCCCTTCAACAAACCGCGCTGGCGCTGCCGCTGCTGACAGGACTCGAGCCGTTCCGGCAGGTGTATGACCTGCTCACGAGCATGAGTTTCTACAACATCGTACCCAATGATTTGACGGAGCCGCAAAAACCAGCGAATGTTCACCCCTTGACCGAACGTGGCGATAACCTCGCCAGCCTACTCAGAGAACTGAGGCGGAGCCACTCCACCGTTTCCAAAGAGCTTGAAAGCGCCTTGAACAGCGTCATGAGCGATGTCCTGGGCTATCAAGTCGCTCAGGTGGGCGGGTACCTGGTGACGAAGCTGCGTCACACCGGCGCAGGCAAAGACCAGCAACCGTTGTTCGAGTTGTCCCAAGAATCTGATGGCACCTTGCGTATGCTTGGTATTTTGTCGGCGCTCTACCAAACACCCCCCCGGGGATTGATTGCACTGGAGGAGCCGGAACTAACCATACATCCTGGGGCGATGAGCCTGTTGTGGGAGGAGATTCTTGAGGCAACTCGACGGCGTGATGGACAAATGCAGGTTGTCCTGACAACGCACAGCCCCGATCTGCTCGACATGTGTGAAGCCGACCAGATTCGAGTCGTAGAAAAAATCAACGGCATCACACACGTCGGGCCGGTGGCGGAAGACCAAAAGCAGATCATCCAGCAGAAATTGTTCGCCCCTGGGCAGTTGCTGCAGGCCCAGGGCCTGATTCGAAGAGCTGATTGCTGCGCGCGCGATATCTCAGCCAACGGTGACGCCTCGGCCAGGCGCAGGAGCGTTGAGTGTAAGCCATGAGGCTTATCTATGAACTGACTCGCCCCCTGGCGATCCGTTCCTGCAGGTGCGGCGGCCATTGGGAGGGGTCTTCCGAGGGGTAGATGCGCAGCTCCGGCCCGTTCATCCGCAGCAGGTCCGCGGTGCGGCAGTGAAGAAGGCGGCGCGCCGCGGCCAGACCGCTGGCGGTGACTCCCGCCACGCCGTGACTCAAGGTGCTTGCGCCCACCATCAGCAGCCCCTCGATCTCGGTGCGGATCGGAAACGCGCCCGGGCCCACCTGGCTGCGGCTCTTGGCGATGCCGTACAGATTGCCGGCCGTGGCATTGATGTAATGCTCGTTGGTCAGGGGCGTGCCCAGGCTCCAGTAGACCACATGCTTGCTCAGGCCGGGAATGCGCCGCTCCAACCCCTGGATCATGCGCCAGGAAAAATCCTCCTTCAGCGCCAGGTAATCCGTGGAGCGCTGGCCCGTGGTGTCGCCGGCCCACTGCTTGAACGCATCATAGCCCACAAAAGTGAAAGCCTCGCAGGTGTGATGGCCGCCGTGCATCTTGGAGGGGTCCTTCAAGGTGGTGACGGTGAGGAACATGGCCGGGGGCGTCTCCGCTTCCAACACCGCCGCGGTCAGGCCCTGACGATAGAGCCGATCCACGTCAGCATGATCGTAGAACCAGAAGTTGCCCGAATCCAGTCCGGCCGCGGCCAGATCCATGTCCACCGCAAAGAAGAGGCTCAGCGCCGACCCGGAATAGACGACGCGGTCGAGTTTGCGGCGCAGGCCGCGGCTGAGGTGTTCCCGGCCCACGAGTTGGCCAAAGGTCACTTCGGGGTCCGCGTTGCTGATCACGGTGGGGGCGCGCAGCTCAGTGCCATCGGCCAGCCTCACGCCCACCGCGCGGCGGCCCTCCAGCAGGATGCGACTGACCGCGGTGTTCAGGCGAATCTCGCCGCCGGCCCGCTTCAAGGCCCGCACAAAGGCGCGGGGAATGGCAAAACCACCGCCGCGCGGATAGTAGCCGCCGTCCAGGTAGTGGCTGGCGACGCCGGCATGGATAAAAGCCGACACCTGCGAAGGCGGCAGCCCGTGATCGCCCGACTGCCCGGCCAGGATCGCCTTGAGCAAAGGGTCGGACACGTAATGGTCAATCAAATCCTGACCGCTGCGCCGGCTCCACTGCAGCACCGAGGCCGCCGGCCCGGCCGCGGCCAGCGCGCTGCCCACGCTGCGCACCCGCCCCAGGCGGGCGAGATCGTCCATGAGCGCGGGCAGGGCATTCAGGTAGCCTTCGATGCCCCGCGCCTCGCGCGGGAAGCGCTGCTTGAGGCGTTCGGCGAAGCGATCCTTGCCCTTGGGAATATCGAACCGCTCCTCCCCCACCACGATGTGGTCGTAGCCATCCGGGTTGAGCTCACAGAACTCCAGGTCTTGCGAGACGCCCAAGCCCTGGTAGACCTGGCGCAGCCCGCCGCCCGGCTGCAAATCGCCGAGGTAGTGTACGCCGGGGCTGAAGCGATAGCCCTGCAGCGTGAACGAATGGCACCAACCGCCGGGCACCTCGTGCCGCTCGCAGACCAGCACCTTCAACCCGGCCTGAGCCAGGGGCAGCGCCGCGGCCAGCCCCCCGGCGCCGGAACCAATCACAATTACATCATAGTCGTTGTTCATCGTCGTTGTTCATTGTCAATGCTCATTGTCAATGCTCATGGTTTCACTTGGAGTCACTTCTGGGTGAGCGCAACACGTTGGGGACAAGGATAAAATAAGCCAACCTAGCGATAGTTGGTACATAATGTACCTTGCACGAAACACAACCAAGGAAAGGTTGGCTCAGATGCAAGATACCACAAGAGACGGATATTATCAACTAGCGCTAGTACAACCAGCCTGTGACGCTCTCGAATCTGTCAATCTGTCAATCTGTCCAACCTATGTTATAATCTGCCCGCTCGATCAAGTCCGCGCATTTTCTGAGATGATGTAGTGACCAATAAATCACCGATACCGGCGTCAGCCGCCGCGGCGCGTTGGCGGCGCCCTGGTTGTTTGTTGCTGCTGACCCTGGCGGCTCTCCTGGCCCTCTGGCTGGGATGGACAGGTTGGCAAGTTTATGGCTATGCACGCCGTTTACAGGCCAGTGTCAGCAGCCTGCAGGCCCTGGCTGCCCCCAATGCCCTTGACACCATTCAGCCGGCCGATCTCCTGGCCCTGCAGCCGCAGATCGCGGCGCTGGATGATGACATCCAGGGACTGGCGCGGACGGTACGACCGTTCATGTTCATCACGCCCGCGCTAGGCTGGCTGCCCAGGGTGGGGCCAGAAGCGACGCAGGCGCGGCCCCTGCTCGACCTGGCGACCCACACCAGCGCAGCGGGGCGCTTGGCGTTCGACAGCCTGATGCCGGTGCTCAGCGCCTGGCAGGACAAACAAGCGCCCGGCAGCCTGACCGAGCGCATCATTCCGGTGCTGGCCGCGGCCGCGCCCCAGTTCGAACAGGTTGCAGCCCGGCTGCAGCAGGCGGCGGCCGCGCGCAGCCAGATCAACACAACCGGCTTTTCAACGCGGCCGCAGGGCCTGCTCGACCGCTTCGACGCCGCGCTGCCGTTGCTGCAAACACTCGTGCGCGGCGCAACGCTGGCGCCCGCCCTGCTGGGCGCCGATGCGCCGCGCAGCTATCTCCTGGTGGCGCAGAACAACGATGAACTGCGCGCCACCGGCGGCTTCATCAGCGGCATCGGCATTCTGCATCTCGACAAGGGCCAAATCTCGGCCGATCTGCAAGACGCGTACAGTGTGGACAACTGGGCGATTCCGCACCCGGACGCGCCCGCGCCGCTGGCGCGCTTCATGCAAGCCGATGTGCTGGCGCTGCGCGATGCCAACTGGTCGCCCGATTTTCCCACCAGTGCGCGGGTCATCCAGGGGCTTTACCAACTGAACAAGAACGTGGCCGCCGATGGGGTCATCGCCTTCGACCTGAACTTCGTGCAGGCGCTGGTTGGCGCCTTGGAGCCGTTGAACATGCCGGGCTATCAGCGACCGCTGACCGGCGGCAACGTCATCACCGCCATGCGCACCATCTGGGCGCAGCCGCTCGATTCGGAGGCTTCCGTCACGCCCACCAGCGGCGGTGGCAGCGATTGGTGGAAGCACCGCAAAGATTTCATGGGCGATCTGATGCGCGCCACGCTGGATAAAGCCCAGGGCGGCGACATTCGCCCGGGGTCCCTGCTCTTCGCCATCAAAGAGGCCCTCGATCGGCGCCATCTGCTGATCTCGGTCAACGATCCGAGTGTGCAAGCCTTACTCGATCAGAGCGGCTGGAACGGCGCCTTGCAGCCCGGCAGCGGCGACTTCCTCGCCCTGGTAGACAGCAACCTGGGTTGGAATAAGGTCAATGGCCGCGTGGAGCAAACCCTGACCTACACCGTTACCCTGCCGGCCAACGGTCCGGCCCAGGCCGAACTGGTGGTGCAGTATCACCACCCATCCACGACCGCGCTCACGTCGTGTATTCACGAGGCGCGCTACGGCAACACCTACGAAGACATGATGGATCGCTGCTATTTCAACTATGTGCGCCTGTTGGTGCCTGAAGGAGCCGTACTGCGCACAGCCGATGGTCTGGAGTCGGGCACGCTGGGCACAGCGCCAGGCGAACGGGGAACTACCGAGATGCACGGTTACTTCGTCATGCTCCCTGGCAGCACCCATACCGTACGTTTTGTGTACGATCTGCCGCAGCAGGTGTTCCAGCAGGGCGGCTACACCCTGCGAATTCAGAAGCAGCCTGGCACGCGGGCCTGGCCTTTGCAAGTGACTGTCAGGCTGCCCGCTGACGGTCCGTGGCAGGCCACCCCAACCGACGCACAGGTGCAAGCGGGCCTGGTGACCTGGCAAACCACCCTCGCGCAAGATCGGTCGCTGGTGGTGAATTAACAAGGCTTCTGTAACGGCAGGCCTTGCGCACCAACTTGAACAGGATGAACAGAATGAACAGAATGAACAGAATTTTCGCCCTGCGCTGGGCGCAGCATTCGGCACGGAGAACCAAATATCCTCTCTTTTTTGTGCTGCTCCTGCTGACCATGTTGCTCGCCGGCTGCACGGCGCAGGCCGCGCCGATCATCATTCAGTGGTCCACAGAGACTGAGGTCAATACCGCCGGCTTCAATGTCTACCGCAGCGACAGCCGGGACGGTCAGTACGACCAGATCAACGACCAACTCATTCCCAGTTCGCCTGACCCGCTGCTGGGCGGCCGCTATGCCTTTACCGACGCGCAGGTCGAAGCAGAGAAGACCTATTATTACAAACTCGAAGAATTGGAGAGCACCGGCAATCGCATCACCTATGATCGCATCGTGGAGGCCACCGCGTACGCCCAGGGTTTCTTGGGCCTCAGCTACACCGTGTGGGCAGGAGCCGTCGTGGCCGTGATCGCCCTGTTCGGCATCAGCATGGCCCTGAGCCGCCGCCGACGGACGCACGACGATGCCACTGTTTAGCCAGGCAGGCGAGCCTCATTCTGAACAAAAGAGGAAACAATACCCATGATCAACTGGTCGAACTGGACGCAGCAGCAGAAATTGCTGGCCGTGGCCGGCATCATTCTGCTGCTGGCGGCACTCATCTATACGGAAACCATCGAAGCCCGCTCCATCATGGCGCGCCTGCTGATCGTGCTGATTGCCTTTCCCCTGCACGAACTGGCGCATGCGGTGGCGGCCGATCGCCTGGGCGACCCCACCCCGCGGCAGTATGGACGCATCACCCTCAACCCGCTGGCCCACATTGACCCCATGGGCAGCCTGTTGATGCTCCTGTTCGGCTTTGGCTGGGCCACCACGCCGGTCAATCCAAACCTGCTGCGCGGCAATCGCCAGGTTGGCTCCATCATCGTGTCAGCGGCCGGTCCATTGTCCAATCTATTCCTGGCCGCGTTGATTGCCATCCCGTTTCGCGCCGAAATCTACTCAGCCTCGCTGTTCTGGGAGATTCTCTATTACTTCGGCATCATCAACCTGTTCCTGTTTGTGTTCAACCTGCTGCCCATTCCGCCGCTGGACGGTTTCAACATCCTGGCGAACCTGCTGCCGACGTCCATGCGCAATCCGCTCATGGTGCTATCACAGTACGGCTCCCTGCTGCTCCTGCTAGTGCTGATCCTGCCTGGCGACCTTTTTTGGGGCCTCATCAACCCACCGGTGAATTTTCTAAGTGAACTACTCTTCGGTTTCTGATCCCCATCGTGCAGACCCCGCGCCCGGCAGTTGGCCGCGGCGTGCGGCACGCGCCCGCTATCGGATCGCCCAGTTCCGGTCGGCCCTGCAAGCCCAGGTGACGCCGTCCGAGCTGGACATGGCGCGCGGGATTTTGCCGGCGCCGGCGTGGGCGCTCTTTGCCGCCATGCCGCGGCCGGACCAACGGCACAGCCTGAACGTCATGCTTGCCTTGCAGGCCCAGGGCTATCGTCCCCCGGCCGATCGTGATTTACTGGCGGCCGCCCTATTGCACGATGCGGCCAAATCCGGTCATTTGCGCTTGTGGCATCGCGTGGCGCTGGTCCTGCTCAATCTGACACCGCCAGGGCGGCGCCTCTTGCGCTGGCTGGCGCGACCCGCGGCGCCCGCTCACTGGCGCTACTCTTTTTACGTGATCGTTCACCATGCGGCGCTGGGCGCCGCACAGGTGTTGGCCGCCGGCTGTTCGACCACAACGGCCTGGCTCATCGAACACCACCAGGCGCCCCTGGTCACCCATGCGGCAGCGCGCAGTCAACACGACGCGTGGCTGCTGGCTTTGCAGAAAGCAGATAACGAATCATGACTCAGCAAACGAACGCTTCGCCTTCATCAGCTTCATCAGTTTCATCAGTTTCATCAGTTTCATCAGCTTCATCGCCATTGGCATCCTCGCCCCAGGTCACCATCGTGGGCCTGGGACTGATCGGCATTTCGATCGGCCTGGCCCTCAAGCAGAGCGTAGGCCAACAGTCTTTTCTGATTGTCGGCCACGACAAGAACATCGCCGCGGCCGAGTATGCACGCAAGGTCAAGGCGATTGATCGCACCGACTCGAACCTGGTATCCGCCATCGCGGCCGCCGACCTGGTCATCCTCGACCTGCCCTTGCCGGAGATTCGGCCCACGCTGGCCGCCATCGCCGCGGCACTGAAACCAGGCTGCGTCGTCACCGATACTGCCAACCTCAAGCGACCGGTGCTGCAGGCGGCCGCCGAGTTGCTGCCGGTGCACGTATTCTTTGTGGGCGGCCACCCGGTCATCACCGCCGCCGACACCAGTTTCTACAAAGCCACCGCCACCCTCTTTGCCAAACGCCCCTACTGCCTGACGATCGCGCCGGCGACAGCGGCCGCAGCGGCCCAGGTCGTTTCCGATCTGGCGGAGCGCCTGGGCGCCGCGGTCCTCTACCTCGACCCGGCCGAGCACGACGGCGTGATGGCCGGTGTTGAGACGCTGCCGGCGATCATGGCAGCGGCCCTATTGGCCACCGCACGCCAGGGCGCCTGGAAAGAGGAGATCAAAATGGCCGGCGCGCAGCTCGAAACCTCGACACGGCTGACCGCCGAAAGCGCCTCGCTGCTGGCGCAGGCCACTGCCGGCAACCGTGACAACGTCTTGTCCTGCTTGAACGCCCTGGGCCAGCAGTTGGACACCTGGCGCGACCTCGTCTCCAGTGGTGAGACCGCCGCGCTCGAAGAGGCCTTCAGCCGCGCATTGGCCGTGCGTGGGGACTGGATGCTCGACCGCACCCGGCCCGCGCTCGGTGTGGAAACAGCGGCGTTGCCTGCGCACCCCAATATCTGGATGCGCATGTTGGGCCTGGGCGGCCGCCAACTGCGCGGGGAAGATGAGAGGACGTCCCAAAAGGATTAGATCTGCTGATTTGGAGATGCTTCAACGCAGAGACGCCAGGGCGCAAAGGCTCTTGGGCTAGAGAAGGCGCCGTCTACCTGTAGGTCACGCCTCCGGCGTGACGGCGCTGTCCGCGCCAAATCATGCTTCCCTGCACCAACGCCGTCCGGCCAGGAGGCCGGACCTACAAAAAAATGGAGTTCTTATTCAGTGCCTAGTATTTCTGTTTGTATGCCTGCGTATAACGAAGAGCAAAACCTGCCCGGTATGATTGCGGATGTCATCAGTGTGATGCGCGGCCGCGGGGATGAATTCGAAATCGTCGTCACCAACGACGGCAGCAAGGACCGCACCGGCGCCGTGTTGCAGGAATTGGCGCAAACCTACCCTGAATTGCGTCCCGTGGAGCATCCGGTCAACCGCGGCTACGGCGCCGCCGTCTTCACCGCGATCACCAGTGCGCGCAAAGACCTGGTTTTCTTCACCGACTCCGATCGCCAGTTCAAGCTGGAGGAGTTGGACCGCCTGCTGCCGCACATCGCCGGTGCGGACATGGTCGTCGGCTACCGCGCACCGCGACGTGACCCACCGCTGCGCGTCCTGTTTGGCAAGGGTTGGAGCGCCCTGGTGACCCTCCTCTTCGGCTACACCGCGCGCGACATTGACTGCGCGTTCAAGCTGTTCCGCCGCGAGGTGATCGAAAAGGTTGGCCCCCAGATCCAATCGCGCGGCGCCACCTTCAGCGCCGAATTCCTGGTGCGCACCAAGCGCGCCGGGTTCCGCATCAAGGAGGTACCCGTCAGTCACCTGCCACGCACGGCTGGCAACCCCACGGGCGCCAAACTGCACGTCATCCTGCGCGCGTTTCGCGAGCTGTGGCAGTTCCGCCGTGAGCTGTGGCGCGAGGCCTGAGCGCGGCACGCGGCACGCCATCATCCTACCGGGTGTTGATGATTGCACCCACCGGCTTTTTTGCTGACTACGGCTGTCACGTGCGCATCCAGGGCCACGCGCAGGCGCTGCAGGCGTGTGGCCACCAGGTGCGCATCGTCACCTATCCTGGTGGCCGTGAGGTGCCCGGCTTGACCATCGTGCGCCCGCCGTGGCCCCCTGGCGCACGCGGCCGCGACATGCCGGTCGGTTCCTCCTGGCGCAAACTTGCGCTCGACCTGCTGCTGGCCTCCGCGGTCTGGCAAACGGCCCGGCGCTGGCAACCGCACCTGGTTCATGCCTATCTGCACGAAGGCGCCCTGCTCGGCGCCCTGTTGTCTGCCCGTCAGCGCCTGCCGCTCGTGTTCGATTTCCAGGGCAGTCTCGTTGGCGAGATGCTCGATCATCGCTTCCTGGCGCCGCACTCGCCGCTGCTGCCCGCCTGGCAACGCCTGGAGCGCTGGATTGATCAGCAGCCCGCGGCCATTCTCGCCAGTTCGCAGCACGCCCACGACCTGCTTGTGACCACCTTCGGCGTACCCGCCGCCCGTGTCACCACCCTGCCGGACAGTGTGGATCCGGCCCAATTTCGCCCTGCATCCATGTTTGCAGCGCACGAGTTGGCCGCGCTGCGCGCCCAGCTTGGCCTGCCCTCCGGCCGTCCGCTGGTCGTCTACCTCGGTCTGCTGGCGCCTTACCAGGGCATTGACTTGCTCCTACAGGCCGCGCGAGGCGCTGCAGCGTTCCCCGCCAACCGCAGCCGGCCGGCCATTCTTCCTCATCATGGGCTTCCCGTTTGTGGAGCACTACCGGCGCCTGGCGCAGCGCCTGGGCCTGGCCGCGGACGTGCTCTTCACCGGCATGGTGCCCTTTGCCGACGCCCCGCGCCATGTGGCCCTGGGCGATGTCGCGGTCGCGCCCAAGCTCTCGGCCACGGAGGGCAGCGGAAAACTGTTGACCTACATGGCGAGCGCACTGCCGGTGGTTGCGTTCGACACTCCCGTGCATCGCGAATACCTGGGTGATCTCGGTTTCTACGCAGCGCCTGCCGACAGCCACGCCTTGGCCGCGGCCCTGACCGCAGCGCTGCACGATCCACTTGCCGCCCGCACCCGCGGCGCAGCCCTGCGCGCCCGCGCCGTGCAACACTACACCTGGCCCCACGCCGCCGCCGCCATCGAAGACGTGTACCACCGCGTCAGCTCGCCTCCTGCTCAACCGCCGCCGGAGACAACTAAACGACCCCCCCCGTTGGTCAATCTCTTTCGCCGACATCGTCACGCCCGATCTCCAGCCGTTCCAAATGCCTGGTTTTAACCACGGCCGCGCGCGTGCCGATTTGCGTCTGATCTGCCGTTTCTTTGTGTTCTCTGTGCTCTTTCGGTTCAAAGTGCCTTTGGAACTGCGCCTTCTCCGCTCTCTGATCTCCGCTCTCTGCGCCTTTGCGCTCTTTGCGCCTTCGCGCTCCAAACGCCTTCGCGCTCCAAACGCCTTCCACTTTCCACTTTGCGCCATCCCTGCCAGGGTGTTATAATCGCCGTTGTGCCGCAGCCCTTTTGGGCTGCCCAATCTGAACCGCAACCCCTCGGGTGATATGTCCCGATCGAGTGAGTCATGACCCAAGAACTGAATCTCGCGAATCTTTTGCAGACCCTGAGCCGTCGCTGGCTGTTGATTGCCCTGGTGCTATCGGTAACCGTCGGCGCCACATTGCTCTACGGCCTGCTGCGGCCGCCCACCTACCAGGCACGCGCCGTGCTGCGGGTGCGCGTTCCGCAGTTTCAATGGAACATTGACCCCGCGGTGCAGCGCATCATTGACACGAAGCGCGATTGGCGCCGCGAGTTCATGCTGCTCGGCCAGACCAAAACCGTGGCCGAACGCGCCGTGGCCGGACTGAACCTGACGGTGAACAGCGACCTGTTGGCACGCGTCACCCTGCGCGCCGAATCCACCGATAGTATTCTGCTGGACGCTTCCGGGCCGACGGCCACTGACGCCGCACAGTTGGCGAACGCCTGGGCCGATGCCTTGCAAAAGGTGGTGGCCGAACAGTACGGCACCGAGCTGATGTACCAGGAAATCGCCGATCTGGGCCAGGAATTCAAGACCCGCATGGACAGCAGCCAGCAGGCGCTTGAAGCGTTCAAGGCCGAGACAGGACAGGGGGTGGGCAGCGCCGAAACGTTCGAAGCGGGCGGCCTGGAGCCAGACCAGAAGGAACTCGACGCCCGTGCCGGCCTACTGGCCGATTACCGGGTGGCGCTCGATGCCGCCAACCGCCTGTTGACCCAGATTGACGAAGCCCAGGCCGGTCAACGCGCGCCGACCGCCATCGCCTGGGAAATGTTGGCGAACGGCATCATGCAGGCACGCGCCGATCTGCAAGGCGCGCCGCCGGCTTTCAGCGACCTGGCCGCGTGGAAAACCCGGCTGCAAGCCGAGGCCGTCACCCTGCAAGAATCGGTGGACTGGTTCAACAGCGATGTCCTGAAGCTGCAAGCCAAGCTGGCGACCGAGGACTCGCAGCTCTACTGGCTGACGCAGCAGCGCAACCTGGCGGCCGATCCCTACCTGGCCGTGCGGCGTCAACTGCACGAGATCGAGTACCAGACGCCCATTGATCCACTTTCGGTTGAAATCCTGGAGCAAGCCGCAGCCGAGACCGCTTCCCGTTCCTGGTCTGTCCTGCTGCGCCTGGTCATCGCCGCTGTGGCCGGTCTGATTGCCGGTGTTTGGCTGGCGCTGCTGTGGGACTTTGTCTTTGCGCGGCAACCGCAGGCGCTGGGTGCCCGCGCCGCGCGCTAGCCCGGGCCTGCGCTGGCTGTTGATTTGGGCCGGCCTGCACGCGCTGGCTTACGGTCTGCTGACGCCGTTGTGGCAGGCGCCCGATGAACCGGCCCATGTGGAGATGGCCTGTTTGCTGGCGCAGCGCAGCGACCTGCGCGCCGGCGATGCGGACCCTGGGCTGCAGCAGCGCTTGATTGCGGCGCTGGCGGACGCCGATTTTTGGCGCCTGGTACGCCAGCCGACGCCTGACCCTCTGCCCAGTCGTTTTGCGGATGATCCATTCTTGCGCAACGCCGGTCGGCAGGTGGGCGATGAATCCCCCATTTACTATTGGCTGCCGGCGCTAATCTGCCGCCTGCCCCTGGCCCTGCCTGTCCAGGTTCGCCTGATGCGGCTGGTGTCGGGGCTATTTTTTGTCATGGCCGTGCTGGCGATGTGGTGGGCCACCGGGCCGCTCTGGCGACAGGCGCCCGGCGCCCGCCTGGCCGCGACCGCTGCGGTGGCCGGCCTGCCGATGCTGGCCTTCCTGGCCGGCGGCGTCAACAACGACAGCCTGGCCGTGCTCGCCGGCACGTTGATGTTCGGCAGCCTGCTGCGCTGGGTCTTGCCTGCCCGCGCCGAATGGCGCCCGGCCCTGGCGCTGCTGGCCGCGGCGTTGTTCGCGGCCTGGGTGAAGAAGACAGCGCTCTTTGCACTGCCCCTGGCGCTGATTGCCGTCGCCTGGCGTTGCGGCGTGCGCGGCACGCGTCGTCAGCGCAGCGCCTTGATCGGGCTGACCGCGCTGCTTGGTCTGCTGGCGCTGCTGCCCAGCCGGCAACCAACCGCCTGGGGCGGGCGCGGACAGCCCTGGGGCGCGGGCCTGACGCCGGCCGCGGCGCACAGCGGGCGCTGGGGCATGGCCGTGCGCGACGACACGGCGCAGGGTTGGGGCCGTCTCACCCAGGCGCAGATGACCGGAGGCCTGGCCGGCCAAACCATCGGCTTTGGCGCCTGGGTGCGCAGTCCCGACGGCCGGCAGGTGGCCCGCCTGACCATCAAAGATGATGCGGGCCTCGACCGGCTGGTGGCGCCGGTGACCGCCGAGTGGACCTGGCTGGTCGTGACGCGTACCCTCAGCCTCACCACGACCCAGGTGCTGCTGGGCATTGCGCCTGGCGCCGGTGAGTTGCCGAGCGAGACCGGCACGCTGTGGGTGGATGACGCGGGCGTGCAGGGCGCGCCGGGCCTGGTCAACGGCGATTTCGAGCAGGCCGTCACCTGGGGCAGTCTGCTGGCGCAGCCGCTCCTGCGACCGCTGCAAGGCGTTTGGGCGACCAGTGCGGACGCCGGCCCGGCCAGCGCGGCGCAGATCGCGCTCTACCTGGCCCTGCTCTTCCCCGGCTTTTGGGGGAATTTTGGCTGGCTGCAGGCGCCGCTACCGCTGCCGGTTTACGTGGGCCTGGCGCTGGTGTGCCTGCTGGCGCTCTTGGGCCTGGGCGGCCTGTGGCGGCAGCGCCGCACCAATCGTTTGGCCGCCGCGGCCATCGGCTGGAGCGCGGCGGCGGTCATCTTGTCGTTTACGCTGGCGACCGCGCCGATGTGGTTCTTCGCCTGGCAGCCGCAGGGGCGCTATCTGCTGCCGGCGCTGGCGCCCTGGATGATCTTGCTGGTCAGCGGCCTGCGCTTCTGGAGCCAGCGCTGGCGTCTGCCGCGGGCCAGACTGTGGTTCATGGTCGGTTTTGGCCTGCTCGACCTGGTGGCGCTGTGGGTCAATTTATAGCAAATTGAGGTTTGTTGTGACATTATTACCGGATGAGGTTCTGAGCTAAGCATGGCCGTCATTGATCAACGCCCGCGGCGCATTGCCGTCAATTCAGGCTATCTGCTGATCGCCTACATCGTAGAGGCCTTGCTCAGCATCATCGTTCTCTCGCTGGCCGCGCGCTACCTGAGCCAGGCCGGGTTTGGTCGCTACGGCTACGTCATCTCGTTCATCGAACTGTTCATCATGCTCACCGAGCTGAGCAACTCGCGTGTGCTGGTGCGCGAGATAGCCAGCGATCAGGCTCACGCACGCCAGCACCTGGCCGGGGTGTGGACCTTGCGCTGGGTGCTTTCGCTGGTGATGGTCGTTGCTGTGCTGATCGCGGCGCAGGGTCATTATGCGAACCCCCAGTTGTGGTGGGCCATTCTCTTTTTTTGCGGTCGGCCAGGTTTTCTCCAATCTGACCGAGGTGTTCACCGCCGTCTTTCGCGCCTACCAGCAGATGCAATACCAGGCCTTCACCGTCATCTTTGGCCAGGCGCTCATCGTGCTCTTTACTTTCGTCGCCATCGGGCTGGACTGGGGATTGGCCGGGTTGTTTGGGGCGCGCCTTGTCGCCAACCTGCTGCGCCTGGTGGCCGGCTGGTATCTCAGCCGCAGGCGGTTCATCAGAGAAGCGGTCAGTACCGACTGGCGCAGCATGTGGTATCTGCTGAAGGAGTCTTTTCCGCTCGGTATCAACATGTTCGTGCGTCGTTTCATCTGGCGCGGCGGCATCGTCATGCTGACCACCATCCTCAATGCGCAGGCGCCGGGGCAAGGCGATCTGGCTGCCGGCCTGCTCTATGGCCCGATTCGCCTGGTGGAGCAGATGCGCATCGTGCCGGCGGCCCTCATCGGCGCTATTCTACCGGTTTTTGCTCAGCAGGCGCGCCTGCAGCCGCAGAAGTTTAGAAAGACACTCGCGCAGAGCCTCAAGCTCTTCATCGCGATCAGTCTCTTGCTGGCGGTGCTGATGACCACCCTGGCGCAGCAGATTACCGACCTGGTGTTGGGGCGCGGTCTGGCCGGCGCCTCCGCCATTCTGGCCGTCTTCGGCTGGATCATCCTTTTCACCTTCTCCAATCAGTTCTACGAAGCCGCGCTGTTAGCCGTTGGCCGCCAGTGGGTGGTGGCAATCGGCCTCGGCATCGGCTTTGCCCTGGGCGCCGCCGCCACCTGGTTCTACCTGGTGCCGATGTTTGCCGCGGTGGGCGTGGCCTACGGCATCATGCTCTCCGAAGGCGTCGTCTTCGTCATCAGCACGATCGCCCTGCTGCCTTACCTGGACAAGCGTGAGATGGGCCTGGTCACGCTCAAGATCGCCCTGGCCGGCGCCATGACCGGCGCTTCTCTCTCATTCTTCCAGCACGGGTCCATGTTCTTCACGGCTCCTCTCGGCGCGCTGGTCTACATCGTGACGCTACTCGTGCTGCGCACCTTCAGCCCCCAGGAACTGGAAGCCGCCGTCGCCATGGTGACGTTCCACAAGCGCCTGCGCTGGATTCGCCGCCGGCTGTTCAAGCTCGATGCGCAGGGGATGATGCAGGGGGGAGAGGTCAGAGATCAGGGATCAGAGATCAGAGATCAGGTGTTCGTGGAAGGCGAACAATCTCCGGTCTCCGGTCTCCAATCTCCGGTCTCCGGTCTCCGGTCCCCAATCTCCGGTCTCCGGTCCCCAATCTCCGGTCTCCGGTCCCCAATCTCCGGTCTCCGTCCTCGTCATCGGCCTGGACGGGGCGACTTGGGATTTGCTCAATCCGATGATCGCGGCCGGGTGGCTGCCGAACCTGGCGCGGCTGGTGGCTGAAGGAACCAGCGCGCCGCTGCGGTCTACGCTGCCGCCGTTGACCGCGCCGGCCTGGAGCAGTTTCATGACCGGGCTGAATCCGGGTCGGCATGGCGTTTTTGCCTTTCAGCGCGCGCTCAACCGTGACCTGGAGCGCACTTTTGTCAACGCCACCGCCATTCAGGCGCCGCTGCTGTGGGAGCGACTGAGCGGCCACGGCCTGCGCGTGGGCGTGCTCAACGTGCCGCTGACCTACCCTGTGCGCCCGGTCAACGGCTGGCTGGTCAGCGGCATGATGACGCCATCCGAAGAGAGCGACTTTACCTATCCGCCTGAGCTGGCGCCCCTGCTGCGCGCCCGCCATTATGTCATTGACCTGCGCGTGCTCAAGCAGGAACGAGATTACCGGGCGCCAGAGCAGCGCCTGGCCCTGGTCAACGACCTGCGCCGCACGCTGGAGGATCGTCAGGCTGCGCTGGAAGAGGTGCTTCTGCCCCAGGGCGGCGATTTCATCATGGTGGTGTACGAGACGCCAGACCGCTTGCAGCATTGGACCTGGCGCTACCTTGACGATCTGCTGAGCCTGTCCGGGCCGCAACCGTTCGAGCGCACGCCGATTCATGACGCGGTGGAGGAGGCTTACCGGGCCGTTGATGCCGCGCTTGGGCGCACCCTGGCGAGGGCTGCCGGGCCGGAGACGCGGGTCTTCATGCTGTCGGATCATGGTTTTGGCTCGCGTCACACCCGTGTGCATATGGATCAATGGCTGGCGAACCAGGGCTGGCTGACTTATGCCACCGGCAAGGCCGATGTGCGCAAGCGGCTGAAGCAGTACATGGGCTGGATCAAGCGTTTTCTGCCGCGCGGTCTGCTGTTGCGCGGACGCCGCGCGTTTGCCGTCAACCGCATCATTGATTGGGCGCACACGCGGGCCTACTCCGGCGTCGCCTCCGAGTACGCTATCTACATCAACCGCCGCGACCGTGAACCCTACGGCATCGTGGCCGACGCCGATGTGGCTGCCCTGCGCCGCGAGATCAAGGCGCGCCTGCTCGAGCTGGTTGATCCGCGGCAGGGGCAGCGCGTGGTTCGGGCGGTGTACGATCGCGAGGAGTTCTATCAAGGGCCGTTCACCGACCAGGCCCCGGACATCGTCTACGAGCTGGCGCCCGGCTATGAGCCAACGTCGGAAGTGTCGCCGGGGCGCCTCTTCACCGACGTGACCGCCGAGGGCGAGGGTATGCACCAGCCGGACGGCATCTTCCTGGCCTGGGGGCCGGACATTGCAGCGCAGCGGCTAGGCCCTGAGCTGGGACTGGCCGACCTGACGCCCACCATTTTGTACAGCCTGGGCCTGCCCGTGCCGCAGGGGCTGGATGGCCGTGTGGTGAGGGAGATTTTCACCGCGGCGTACCAGGCCGAACATCCCATCAACCTGGGCGCGGAGACCGAGACGGCGATCGAACCGCGCCAGCAGGTCTACTCCACAGACGATGAAGCGCTGATCGCAGAAAAACTAAAAAGTCTAGGATACCTGGACTAATGTGGAGGCGTGGTATGAGTACTTCAAGCGATAACGGTCAGGTGACTCCTCAGGCAACAGGTGTTCGTATTGCCGGCAATCTACTACGGATTGGCCTGAATGACGGGCGTGAGTTGAAGGTATGGATAGACCAGGCGCCCTGGTTGAAATGGTTGTCTGGTGCCACTCCCGATCAACAAGAGCGCTGGTCAATTGAGCCGCAAGGATTCGCTGTTTATTGGGAAGACCTGGATGACGGCGTTGAGATAAGCCATTTACTGGAGATGGCCTCCGCAAATAACGCAACCATCGAACTTTCATTGCCTCCGCCTGGGGGTGGGGCTGAGTATGAGCGACATGTTTCGTCTTGATGCCGGGCGTGTGCAGACCGGACGCCTGCGCCGCCTGGGCCGCTTGGCCGGGCCGCTGGCGCGCTACCAGCGCTGGAATTGGGCCTGGCGCCTGGAGATCGCCCTGCGCTACCAGCCGATCGCCGACGCGCTGGCTGACCGGCCGGCGGGGCTGCGCATCCTGGATGTCGGCTGCGGCAGCAAGGGCGGCGTCACGTCCTATGTACCTCGTCCGGCGTTCGGCGTGGATGTCACCTTCGACCGCGAACGCCTGCAAGACCACCCCCTGCTGACCGCGGTCGTGGCTTCGGGCGCGGCCCTGCCTTTTGCCGATGACAGCCTGGATGTCGTGCTTTGCCTGGATACGCTGGAACATCTGACGCCCGCCGCGTGGTGATGGAGATGGCGGGTGGCTGGACGGCCTGCTGATCGTGGGCGCGCCGTGCGGCGAAGCGGCGCGCGCGGCCGAGGAGGAAATTGCGCTGGCATTCACCCGCCAGACCGGCCGCGTTCATCCGAAGCTGGGCGAGCACCTGGAGCACGCCATGTGGTCTGCGGCCGACTTGCAGGCGCTGGTTGAAGAGGCCGCCGCCGCTGGCTCGGCTGCCAATGTCAACATCCAGGCCTGGCCTCGGCCTGGCGCGCTGCCAGGTCTATCAGCGCCCTTGCAGCCAGTTTATCCCTGGCTGGCGTCGCGCCTGCATCAGGCGCCGACCTACCGGAAGATCGTTTTCTGCCAGCCTGGCCGCTGATGGCCTGGCGGCTGACCTTTGATTGTGCAAACGATGAATAGCTCAACTTTGTCAACAACTGCAAGCAGCGCCCGTCGGGTCGTCGTGATCGGACTCGACGGCGCCACCTTTGATCTGATTCAACCCTGGGTCGCGCAAGGCCATTTGCCCACGTTGGCCCGACTGCTGCGCACAAGCGCCTGGGCGCCGCTGGAATCGGTGCTGCACCCTTTCACCGCGCAGGCCTGGACTTCGATGGTCACCGGCGCCAACCAGGGTAAGCATCGCATCTTTGATTTTTGGGAGCGCGACTTCAGCACCTACGGCTTTCGCCTGACCAATGCCAGCTTCCGCGCCTTGCCCGCGCTGTGGACGCTGCTCAGCCAGGCGGGGCGCCGAGTCATCGTGCTCAACGTGCCCATGACCTATCCGCCGGAAAAGGTCAACGGCGTGCTGGTCTCCGGCTGGGATACGCCGGGCATGGGCGCGGCCTTCACCTACCCGTTGGCGCTCAAGGCCGAGTTGCCCGCGCTTTCCGGCGGGCAGCCCTACGTGATCGTGCCGGACGACTGGAAATACAGCACGGCTCAGCGCGGGGACATGGTCATGGCCGAGCTGCTGCGCGAGATTGACGTGCGCTTTACCGTTGTCACCAACCTGATGGCGCGTGAGCCGTGGGACTTGACCTTCTTCGTGGTCAGCGCGCTCGATGGCGCGGCCCATTTCCTGTGGAAATACCACGACCCCAGCCATCCGCTCTACGATCCGGCGGTCAACGCACAGATGTTCACTGAAGACCCGCTGCTGCAAGTTTACCAGCGCGCCGATCAACGCCTGGGCGAATTCCTGGCAACCCTGCCCCCCGATGTGCATGTGCTGGTCGTCTCCGACCACGGCGAGGGCGCGCTGGAGGATGTCGAGATTCATCTGAACCTGTGGCTGGCGCAGCAGGGCTTGCTGACGCTGCGCACGCGGGGCAGCCACCGTTCGCCGGGCGGCACGCTCAAATGGCTGGCCGCCAAGTTGGTGGATCGTGGCAAACACGCGCTGTACGGCCGCGTGTCGTTCAGCACCTTGTCCCGGCTGCGCCATCTGTGGCCGGACAAGCTGCGCGTCACGCTGGGCGAAGAGTCGTTTTTCCCTGGGGTGGACTGGGCGCACACGCTGGCCTATTCGGAAGAGGTGCGCGGCAATATCTGGATCAACCTCAAGGGGCGTGATCCGCAGGGCGTCGTCACGCCGGGCGCCGAGTATGAGGCCCTGCGCTCGCGCATCATCAGCGAGCTGCAAGACCTGCGCGATCCAACCACGGGTCAGCGCCTGGTACACCGCGTCTGGCGCCGCGAGGAGCGCTTCAGCGGACCGTTCAGCGAACGCCTGCCCGACCTGCTGGTGGAGGCCGCGTACCCTGACCTGTTCCGTCCCCGCGGCGCCTATACCGGCCGCGAACCGGTGCGTCATCTGACTGTGGAGGAGATGAGCCGCCGGCGCATCACCGGCTGTCACCGCGCCAACGGCATCTTTTTTGCCCACGGGCCGGCCGTGCAACCGGATCTGCCCCTGGCGCCGGCCAGCATCCTGGATGTAGCGCCCACCGTGCTCTACCTGCTGGGCGAGCCGGCGCCAGGCTGGATGGATGGCCGCGTGCTGACGGAGATGCTGACGCCGGCAGCGCTGGCTGCGCAGCCGGTCGAAACCAGGCCACAGGCGCCACCGCCGGTCAACCCCGCTGACGGCGCCGGCGGCGCAGTGCAAGGCTACGACGAAGCCGAAGCCCAGGAAGTGACCGACCGCCTGGCGGGATTGGGGTATCTGTGAGGGGTCTCCGGTCTCCGGTCTCCAATCTCCAATCTCCAATCTCCGGTGTGAGGGATGAAGAGTGATCAAAGCATACCGATCTGAAGCGCCGCTCTTTTACATTGGCGGGCTGGTGCTGGCGATGGGGCTGGCAGGGTTGATGCTGGTTTCGCCGTTCGCGGGGCTGGCGTTGGTGTTTGCCGCGCTGATGATTACGCTGGCCTGGCTGCGGCCGTTCTATCTGCTGGTGCTGCTGATCCTGGGCTTGCCGTTTCACGTCTTCGCCAGCCGGGCAATGGTCGGCTTGTTCAACGTGTCGCAGGGCGCCGTGGAACTGTTCGCCTTCTGGAAAGAAGGCGTGATGGCGCTGCTGATCGGCGTCCTGCTCCTGCGGCGCCTGTTCGGCCAGGATCGCTTCAAGGTCAGGCTCTATCCGTTCGATCTGGGCCTGGCGTGCATTGCGTTGCTGATGGGCGCGTATATCCTGGTCGGCCCGCTCTTGAACGTGGGCATCTATGGCTTCCGCAACTACCTGGAACCGCTGGTGATCTTCTATCTCCTGCGCACCGTGCCGGTCAGCCCGCGGCAGTTGCGCTTCCTGGTGCTGGCGATGCTCGCTGTCTTGGTCGTGATGGCGCTGGTAGGCATCTACCAGGTGGCCTTCTGGAATTTCAATGACCTTTACAACTGGGGCTTTCGCGAGGCCGACGGTACCATCCCGAATGCGTTCTATACCGCCGAGGTGGAACGCCAGCCACACTTGCGCGCCATTGGCACCGTGACCAGCCCCAACGAGCTGGGCTTGATGTTGGTGCTGGCCATTGCCCTCGCCCTGGTGTTCGCCCTGCAGTCGCAGCGCCCCCTGTGGCAGCGCGCCGCCTTGCTGACGATCAGCGCGGTCTGCGGCGTGGCGGTGCTCCTCACCTACTCGCGCAGTTCACTGGTGGGCCTGCTGAGCATGGTGGCCGCGCTGGCCGTGCTGGAAATCGGCCTGCGCAACCTGGCGCCGGCGCTGCGCTATGCCTTGCGCAGTCCTGGCACGATCCTTGCGCTCATCGCCCTCGCGGCGCTCCTGGTCATCGGCGCCGAACGGGTGGGTTTGGCGGCGCGCATCACCCGCGGCATCAACCTGAACGACCCCTCAGCCGTCGGCCACCTGGCCTCGTACGAGGCTTCGATCCCCTTCATCCTCGATCATCCCCTCGGCATCGGCACCGGCATGGCCGGCCCGCGCGCGCTCAAGTTTTCGGACAAGATCAAAATCGAGCACGTGGAAAGCTCATGGCTGCAGATGATGATGGAGATTGGCATTCCCGGTGCCTTGTTTACCCTGACCATCTATCTCATGATGGTCTGGACCCTGCGCGCCGAACGCCGGCGTTGGGGCGGCGCGTACGATTCGTCAGTCCTGGCGCGGGCGCTGCCTGGCATGAGCCATCCGGCTGTCGTTGCCGCGGACAACCGCGACCCAACGGCGCCGGTGCTCGATCCCTTCTTCGCCGCGGTCAGCATCGCCGGCCAGGCCACCTGGCTGGGCGCGATGGTGGCCTTCACCTTCTTGCCCCTCATGCAGGAGCTGCAGTTGATGGGCTATTTGTGGATTGTGGCCGCCATCCCGCTGGTGGCGGTGCGCGAACGGTGAGCGCGGCCATGCCTGACACGAGCGCGATCGCAACCGTCATTCTCAACTGGAATGGCCGTGACACCACGCTGACCTGCGTGCAGACCCTGCTCGACTGCGGCCAGTCGGCGGCCAGCGTGATCGTCGTGGACAACGGCTCGACCGATGACTCGGTGGCCGCGCTGCGGGCGCGCTTTCCCAGCCTGACCGTGTTGGCCGCTGGCGAAAACCTGGGCTTTGCCCGCGGCAACAACCTGGGCGTGCGTCATGCGCTGAGCACCCTGGCGCCGGAACTGATCTTCCTGCTCAACAACGACGCCCTCATCAACACCGATACGCTGCCGCGCCTGCACGCGGCCCTGGCCCTCGATGCGCAGGCCGGCGCGGCCGTGCCCAAGATCTACTTTGGCGATGGCCGGCGCCTGTGGTATGCCGGCGGTCACATGGATTGGGGGATCGGCACGGGCGTGCATCAGCACAAGGGCGCGTCCGACCACGGTCAGGCGGACACCGCGGGTGTGGTTGACTTTGCGCCGGGCTGTGCGCTGCTCCTGCGCCGCGAGGTCATCGAACCAGCGGGCGTGTTCGATGAGCGCTATTTCTTCATGGGCGAGGATGTGGACCTCAGCCTGCGCCTGACGCGGGCCGGGCGTCCGCTGCGCTACGTGCCCGGCGCGACCGTCGTACACCAGGTTGGCGCCAGTTCATCACGCCAGGGCCAGCCCTTCATCTGGTATCACATGACCCGCAACCGCCTGCTGACCGTCAGCAAACACGCGACGCCAGGGCAGAAACTGCGCTTTTTCAGCTATTGGCCGCTGCTGTGGGCTTTCAAGGCCGGCCAATTCGCCCTGGCTGGCAACCCCGCCATTGCCCAGGCCATCGGCCGCGGCGTGCGCGACTTCCAGCGCGGGACGTTCGGGCGGGGATGAAGGAATAAGGAATGCTTGACGCTTCTCTTGAGCGGTGATAGAATCGAGCCAGAAACGCTGATCGGCTGTACTTCCAGGAGATTTCGACATGACTGTGCGAACACTTGACCGCGTACCACGACCTTCCCCATCGCCCCTGCGCCCTTTGCGGGGGCCGGCAATGATACCGCCGCTGAATGCCGGCGATCGTTTGACGCGACCGGAATTCGAGCGCCGTTACCAGGCCCATCCCGAACTCAACAAGGCTGAACTCATCGAAGGAGTCGTCCATATGCCATCGCCTGTTCATTTCGCTCTACACGGCAAACCCCATGTGGCTATTATTGCCTGGCTGGCGCTCTACTGTGCCGCAACCCCCGGTGTGGTCGGCGCCGACAATACGACGGTGCGGCTGGACTACGAGAATGTCGTTCAGCCTGACGCGCTCTTGCGCCTGGAGTCGGCCCTGGGCGGCCGCTCGCACGTGACCGAAGATGACTATCTCGCCGGCCCCCCGGAACTGGTGGTGGAGATTGCCGCCAGCAGCGCTTCGTACGATTTGCACAACAAACACCGCGTCTACGCGGCCAACGCCGTGCCCGAATACCTGGTGGCTCAGGCCTACGAACAGCGTGTAGACTGGTTCGTATTGCGCGAAGGCGTCTACGAGCCGTTGCAGCCCGACGCCGATGGCATCCTGCGCAGCGAGGTGTTTCCAGGACTCTGGTTGCCCGCGGATGCGCTGTGGGCCGGCGACCTGGCGACGATGCTGGCAGTCGTGCAGCAGGGCCTGGCTTCCCCGGAGCATGCAAGTTACGTCGCCGGCCTGCGTGCGCGCCAACCCAGGCCATAATCTGCAAGTTTTCCAGCACTGAGTCTGTATTCCTCCCGAGAAACAACAATGACCACTACACGTCGTACAACTGGCAATGATGCGGGCAAAGTCATTATCACGCCTGCCTTCGACGAACCCTTGCCGGAGTTCAATGAACTAATCATGTCATCTTCACCAAACCGTATTCTGATCATCGGCCTCGACGCGGCCACATTCTGGTTGATTGACCCCTGGATGCAGGAGCAGAAGCTGCCCACCCTGGCCCGTATCCAGGCGCAAGGCGCACGCGCGGAGCTGCGTTCCAGCATCCCCTACGTCAGCGGGCCGGCCTGGGTCTCCTTTGCCACCGGCAAAAACCCCGGCAAGCATGGCTACTTCGATTTTGCGCGGCGCAAGCCCGGCGACTATGGCGTCGAACTGGTCAACGCCGCCCATGTCATGGCGCCCACCCTCTGGCAGCTCCTGAGTGAGGCCGGTCAGCGCGTGGCGGTTATGAACTGCCCGGTAACCTATCCACCCAAACCGGTCAACGGTGTGCTGGTCGGCGACATGCTGACGCCCAGCCCCAAGAGCCAGTTCACCTACCCGCCGGAGTTGCGCGAGGAGCTGTACGCGGCCGTGCCCGACTATCTGATCGAATCGGCCGAGGCCAGCGCCGACCGCGTGGCGACTAAAGCGACGGTCGCGGCCAATGTGCGCCAGGGCACCACCAACCGTGCGCTGGCGACGCGCTTCCTGATGGAAAAAGTACCGGATTGGGACTTCATGCACGTGGTCTACTCCGAGACCGATCGCATCATGACCTACCTCTGGGATGACATGGACTCCAGCCATCCCCGACACGACCCCGCGTTGGCCGGCCGCTTTGGCGGCGAGATCGAGCACCACTACCGCCAGGCGGACGCCATCCTGGGCGACCTGCTGCGTGATGTCGTGGAGCCTGACGGCAACACCATCCTCTTCGTCATGTCCGATCACGGCTTTGGCGGCGTTCATCGCTTTTTCTATCCCAACGTCTGGCTGCAGCAGGAAGGCTACCTGGCGCTCAAGGGCGGGCGCGGCAGCGCGGGCGCGCAGGCCATCCGCGGCGTGCGCAGCCTGCTCAAGTCGCTGGGCCTGGCCCACCTGGCGCGCCAGACCCTGCGCCGCCTGCTGCCCGGTTGGGGCACGGCCGGCAAACTGCGCGAATTCGCCTTCACCAGCTCCGTGGACTGGAGCCAGACGCGCGCGTTCTGGGCGTCGGACAACGGCGTCACCCTCAACGTGCGCGGGCGTGAGCCGGCCGGCATCGTCGCGCCCGGCGCGGAATATGAGGCGCTGCGCGAGGAGATCAAGGCCCGGCTGCTGGCCCTGCGCGAACCGCAGACGGGCGAGCGGGTCGTGGCGGAAGTCTGGAAGCGCGAAGAAATTTACAGCGGCCCGTATGTGGACTGGAGCCCGGACCTGCGCGTCATCTGGCAAGAGTACCCGGAGCAGAAGCGCACCCATTTCAGCGCCGGCGAGCCGTGGGCCGACGCGGCCTTTGCCTACGCCGGGCAGACCGGCGACCACGCACGCGACGGCATTCTCTACGCGTTTGGCCCCGGCGTGCGGCAAGGCGTGCGCCTGCCGCGGCTGAGCATCATGGACCTGGCGCCCACGGTTCTGTGGCTGCGCGGCCTGCCCGTGCCGGAGGACATGGACGGCCGCGTCCTGACCGACCTGTTCGAGCCAGACTTCGTCGCCGGCCATCCCGTGCTGCACGGCGCGGCCACCGGCAGCCTGACGCCCGCGGCCGCCGCTGAACTTTCGGCCGAGGACGAAGAAGCCCTCGCCGACCGTCTGCGCGGCCTGGGTTACATCGGATGACCCCCCCCCCCCCCCCCCCCCCCCCCCCCCCCCCCCCCCCCCCCCCCCCGCCCCCGGTCCCCGGTCACCCTGACATCGCCATTGATGCGCACATGGTCGGTGAGCGCGAGACCGGCAATGAGACCTACACCCTCAGCCTGATCCGGGCGCTGCTGGCCCTGCCGCCGGAAGAGCGCCGCGGGATGGATTTCGTGCTCTACGCGACGCAACCGGAGCGCCTGCGCCTGCGCCTGGATCCCAACCCTGCCGCGCCGATTCGCCGCATCTGGCCCGCATCATCGCTGCTGCGCATTCCCTTCGCCATGCCCGCGGCCACCCTGGCTGACCGCGCGAGCCTGCTGCACGTCAACTACGTCGCGCCGCCCGTCGGTAGCTGCCCACACGTCGTCACCGTGCATGACATCTCGTATGACCTCTACCCGGCCTTTTTCTCCCCGCGCGACCGCTGGATGCTCAAGACGCTGGTGCCGTTGACGATGCGCCGCGCCGCGGCCATCATCACCGTGTCGCAACACGCCAAGCAGGAGATCATGGCACGCTACGGCCTGCCCGCGGACAAAATTGCCGTCACCTACGAGGCGGCCGGCGAGCAGTTCCGGCCTGTGACCGATGCGGCTGCGCGCCTGGCGCTGCGCCAACGGCTCGGCCTGCCGGCCCAGGCGCCCTATTTCCTGGCCCTGGGCAACTTGCAGCCGCGCAAGAACATCGGCCGCCTGCTCGAAGCCTTTGCCCTGGCGCGCCAAAGCGCTGAACTGGCCGCCACCTGCCTGGTGATCGCGGGCAAGGCGCTCTGGCGCGAATCGGAGATTTACGCCACCGTGCAACAGGCCGGTCTGACGGACGCGGTCCATTTTCCAGGCTATGTGGATGACGCCGACCTACCGGCGCTCTACAGCGACGCCCTGGCCTTCGTCTATCCGTCGCTCTACGAAGGCTTTGGCCTGCCGCCCCTGGAAGCGATGGCCTGCGGCACGCCGGTCATCTGCGCCAACGCGGCCTCGCTGCCCGAAGTGGTGGGCGACGCCGCGCTGACCGTCCCCCCGACGGATGTGGGCGCGCTGGCGCACGCGCTGCGCCAGGTCGCCGGTGCGCCTGAGCTGCGCCAGCAGTTGCGCCAGCGGGGACACGCACGCGCCGCGCAGTTTACCTGGCGCCGCTGCGCGCAGGAGACGCTGGAAATCTACCGGCGGGCCAGGACGGGCTAACGAACCATGGACGATGACAGGAATCAACATTCGGCCTGTGGCCTGGCCGCCGTGACGCGGCGTGACTTTCTCAAGCTGGGCGCGGTGGTGGCGGTGGACAGCCTGCTGCTGGGGCGGCTGTTTGCCGCCGCGCGCGTGCTGGCGCTGCCGCTGGATGCCACGCCCACGCCCACGCCCGCGCCGCCGCCCTCACCTACCCCGCTGCCCAACTTCGATGGCGAGGGTCGCATCACGATCGAGCCAAACCAGGGCCTGGTAGTCATGCACCACTACACCCTGCGCATCACGTTCATCATCGGGCCGCACGGCATGAAAGCCGGGGGCCGTTTTCGCTTCGTCATCCCGCCTGGCTTGCCCGCCAATGCCTGGTGGTCACCCCCGCAGGTGAACGAGCCGCAAGGGGCTGGCTTCACGACGGTCAGTTGGCAGAGCCACGCGCCGGCGCGGGTCAAACTGGAACAGATCTCACGCGGGCTGCACATCCTGTTGGCTGCTGGTGAGCTGCAAGCCAACGACACGATCACGCTGACCTACGGCGATACGCGGCGCGGTTCACCGGGCGCGCGGGTACAGCGCACAGCCGCCGCGGGCGTGGCCTTCCACGTGGCGTCCGATGTGGATGGCAACGATAAATTTCGCCTGCTCAGCGCCGTACCCACCATCACCACCGTGCCGGGCGCGCCGGTCGAGATCTACCTGGCCGCGCCTTCGCAGGCGCGCACCGGTCAGCCGTTCACCGTGCGCGTGGCCGTGCTCGATTTCTACAGGAACGCGGTCAGCGATTTTCAGGGCGCCATCAGGCTGCGCAGCCGCGGCCCGCAGGTTACGGCGCCGGCAACCATCACGCTGACGCCGGCGGATGGCGGCAGCAAGACCTTCAGCGTGACGCCGCGTCAGGCCGGCGTGCTTTCGTTCGACGCGCAAACGGCCGCGGCGCTCGCCGGCGCAGGCAATCCGACCCTGATACATGATGAGAAGCCGGCCTTCACCTTACTCTGGGGCGACATTCACGGCCACACCGCCCGCTCGGATGGCGGCGGCGTGCCGGCCGCTTATTATCGCTACGCGCGTGACGTAGCGGGCCTGGACTTCGCCGCCTTGACCGATCATGACGACATGCTGGACGATGCCGAATGGGCTGAGTCCAAGCGCGTGACCAACAGCTTCGATGAACCTGGGCGCTTTTCGACCTTGCTGGCCTACGAGTGGACGCACTGGGTTCATGGGCATCGCTGTGTCTACTTCGCGGGCGACGACGCGCCCATTTTTCGGCGCACCACACCGCCAACGGACACCCCGGCCGGCCTGTGGGCGGCGCTGCGGCGCAGCGGCGCGGCCGTGATGACCATCGCCCATCATACGCGCGGCCTGCGCGGCGCCTTCAATGGCGGCCAGGCTGAGATTGACTGGCACGCGTTCCCGCCGCCGCCTGACCTGGAACGCCTGGTGGAGACCTATTCGATTCATGGGCACTGCGAAAATGAAGAACTGGCCGGCCCGGATTTCATCGGGCGCAAGGGTTTTGTCCAGGATGCCCTGCGTCAGGGCTTGCATCTCGGCCTGATGGCCTCTGGTGACGATCACAGCGGGCATCCGGGCTTTGGGCCTGGAGCGCATGGCGAGCCGGCCGGTCTGCTGGGCGTCCTGGCGCGGGCCAATACGCGCGCGGCGATCTGGGAAGCCTTGCAGTCGCGGCGGGTCATCGGCACGACCGGGCCGCGCATCGTGCTCGATTTTCAGGCCGACGGGCATGGGGTGGGCGAGGAATTCGACATCCTGGCTACAGCCCCGTCGCCGCGTTTCGTGGCCCGCGCCTGGGGTACGGCGCCGTTGGCGCGTTTCGAACTGCTGCGCGACGCCGTCACCATCCATGAAGCCGCGGTGGAAGGCGCGCTGAGCGCCGTGCTGGAAGCAGCGGACGATGAACCGACGGGGAGCGCCCACTCCTATTATGTCCGGTTGACACAAATAGATGGTCATATGGCTTGGGCGGGGCCGATTTGGATCAGGCGCGGTATCAGACTTTGACGAAGTGTCAAGCTAATGGCAAAATAGCGACGTCTGTGTTTTCACCCGTCCAACCGATTACCCGGCATCTGCTGCCGGACGAGAAAAAGGTGTTGTTGGCATGAAAATTGCTATGCTGGGCACGCGCGGCGTGCCGGCAAGCTACAGTGGCTTCGAGACGTGCGTCGAGCAACTTGGCAGTCGCCTGGTAGAACGGGGCCATGAGGTCACGGTCTACTGCCGCAGCCATCATGTGGCCTATGACCAGCCGACCTACAAGGGCATGCGTCTCGTCAAGTTGCCGACCGTCAAAAACAAATACCTGGACACGATCGTCCACTCCTTCCTTTCCAGCCTGCATGCGCTCGGACAGGGGTATGACATCGTGCTCTACTTCATTGCCGGCAACAGCCTGGTCTCCTGGATTCCACGCCTGGCCGGGCAGACCAGCATTCTCAACGTGGACGGCCTGGATTGGAAGCGCGCCAAATGGCCGCCGCTGGCCAAGCGCTATATCCAGTTTGCTGAGCGCATGGCCACCGTGCTGCCCAACGCCTTTCTGACCGATAGCCGGGTGGTGCAGCAGTTCTATCGCGACACCTATCACGCCGACTCGCCCTACATTGCTTATGGCGCAGAGCTGCCCATCCGGCCGGCCGGGGCGCAGTTGGCCCAGTGGGGTCTGGAGGCGCGGCGTTATGTGCTGTTCGTCGGCCGTCTGGTGCCAGAAAACTGCGCCGATCACCTGGTGCAGGCCTTCCAGGCCCTGAACACCGACATGAAGTGCGTCATCGTGGGCGATGCACCGTACGCCGCAGAGTACATTACGCGCCTCAAGGCGGTGCGTGACCCACGCATCATTTTCACCGGCTACTGCTTTGGTGAAGGCTATTGGGAACTGACGTCCAACGCCTACCTCTTTGTCGAGACCTCCGGCGTCGGCGGCACCCATCCGGCGTTGGTGGAGGCCATGGCCTTTGGCAACTGCGTCGTGGCCCACGACACCGCGGAAAACCAGGAGACGATAGACGAAGCCGGCATCGTCTACGATGGAGCCAGCGGCGCGTCAGCGTTGGCGCCGCGCCTGCAACAACTGTTGGATGATCCGGCGTTGGTCGCAGTCTATCGGCAGAAAGCCGCCGCGCGGGCTGCGGCCTATTACAGTTGGGAAAAGGTGACAGACGACTACGAAGCCTTATTCAAGAGACTCCGGCCTGTGGTTGCGACCTCGGTCGCCGGTCGTCCTGAATAGTAATCGCCAAAAGGCTTTTCACAAATCCGTTTGTTACATGGAGACACTATGCGTAGATACTATCAATCGAACTATGTCCTGTTCCTCGCCGCTGCGGACCTGATTTTGACCTGCATTTCGTTGTTTCTTGCCAGCCAGGCTCGCCTGATTCTACCCTACGGAGTGCTCTTGACCGAAAAAATGGTCATGCTGCCTCTGTTGGTCTACGCGGCTGCCGTAATCATCTGGGGAATCAATTTTGTGCTGTTCTCTGTCTACGACCGGCGGCGTTTGCTGCGCTTCTTGGACGAGGCCCAGATGGTGACCGCGGCTGTCGCCATGTCGAACCTGGTGCTGGCCGGTCTGCTCTACCTCACCTATCGCGATGTGCCACGCCTGCTGTTTGTCTACTTTGTCGTACTCGACGTCTTCTTCCTGCTCATGTTGCGCATCACCTTACGCGTCGGTTTTCGCCTGGCCGGGGCGCGGCGCATGCAGGAAGTGCGCGTGCTGATCGTGGGCGCCGGCAAGGTGGGCTGCCAGGTGGCGCAAGAAATACAGGCTCAAAGCTGGACCGGCCTGACCCTCATCGGCTATCTCGATGACGACCCGGCCAAGCAGGTCAGCATGCGTGAGGGCGCGCCGGTGCTGGGGCCATTGACGGCCGCTAACCGCCTGGTGCAGAGTCAGCGCATTGATGAGGTCATCCTCGCGCTGCCGTTGCGCGCCCACGGCCCGTTGGAGGACCTGGTCCTGGCCCTGCAAACGCTGCCGGTGCGGGTGCGCGTGGTGCCCGATTTCTTCGACCTGGCGATTTTCCGCGCCACTATCGAGGACTTCGGCGGCATCCCGCTGATCGGTCTGCGCGACCCTGCCATTGACGGCTACAACCGCACGATCAAGCGTTTCTTCGACCTGCTGATCGCCACGCTCGGCCTTCTGGTCATCTGGCCGCTCATGCTGCTGCTGGCGGTGGCTGTCAAGCTCGATTCGCCTGGTCCGGTCTTCTTCAAGCAGTCGCGTGTCGGCGAAAATGCGCGCCTGTTCACCATGATTAAATTCCGCTCGATGGTCGTGGACGCTGAGAAACGCCAGGCCGAAGTGCTCAAAACCACGGACGCCGGAGCCGTCTTACACAAGACCGCCGATGATCCACGCATTACGCGTGTGGGCCACTTCATTCGCCGCACCAGTCTGGACGAGCTGCCCCAGTTGTTCAACGTGCTCAAGGGCGACATGAGCCTGGTAGGCCCGCGCCCCGAACTGCCCTTCCTGGTGGAGCGCTATGAACGTTGGCAGCGCCAGCGCTTCGCCGTCCCGCCGGGGATGACCGGCTGGTGGCAGATCAACGGCCGCAGCGACAAGCTGATGCACCTGCACACGGAGGACGACCTGTACTACATCCGCAACTACTCGCCATTGCTTGATTTGCAGATTCTCTGGCGTACCATTGGGGTTATTTTGCGCGGTCACGGCGCCTACTGAGGGGCTTGTGCCGCAGGACTACCCAAACGAAGTATTGCTATCCCCGACTGATTGTGTTATTTTGGACACTGTAAGCGCAAGACCTTTCACCATGTTGCGCACATAGTTGTCCTGGAGGAAAATAATCAATGAAACGCTCTCGATTGCTCATGTTCTTTAGCCTGATTCTGACCCTGGCCCTGGTGGCGACGCCAGCCTTTGCGGCCGATCCCAACCCCGGTTCGGGCAGCGCCGACGTCACCGTCATGAACGCCGACACTGCGGGCGGCGGTGCAGCCACCGTTCTGGCGCAGTATTACAGCCAGGCCGGCACCCTTTCCAACACGCGGCAGCAAAATGTCAATGCGCTCGGTTCCTATCAGTTCCGCGCCGCTGACTCTGGCTTGCCGGACAATTGGGTGGGCGCCATGGTTCTTTCGGCCAGCACCGAACTGGCCGCGACGGCCACCATTCAGTGGAGCGGTGGCTCCGCAGGTGACGGCGTCGAGGCCGACTCGTACTCCGGTTTTGCCAGCGGCTCCGTCCGCATGAACGTGCCGTATGCCGTGTATGCGCCCAACGCGCAGTACACGGTTTTCTCCATCCAGAACACCGAAAGCGCGACGACGGCCAACATCACCATGAAGTACTACAACCGCGCCGGCAATCTCGATGCCACCATCACCGATTCGATTCCGCCCAACGGCCAGAAGATGTACGACCTGCACGTGCCCGGCGCCAAGGTTCCGGTGTGGGCCAATATCCCCTACTTCCAGACCAATGGCAACTGGACCGGCGCGCTTGTGATCGAAACAGCCAGCGCTGACCAGAAGATTGCAGCCGTGGCCAACAACTTCTGGCCTCGCTACAGCATCGCCTACAATGCCTCCAACCGCGGCGCCCGCAAGCTGTTCGTGCCCTCGGTTGAGCGTCGCTACACCAACCCGAACACCGATGCTGGTTGGCTGGGCTTCAGCATTACCACCATCCAAAATCTGGGCTCCACCAACACCGCCGTGACGCTCAAGTACGTCAACAAAGACACACAGAACATTGACCTGACGGTTGGCCCGATCACGCTCGGCCCTGGCGTGGCCGTCGGTTGTAACACCCGTTCCGGTGGCGCTGGTTGTACCGCAGCCGCCACTTACAACACCCTGGGCGCTGCCTGGGTCGGCTCGGTCATCGTCGAATCCACCACGCAGGACGTGGCGGCCATCTCCTACTCCATCCGCCCACGTGACAACGAAGCGGGCGCCTACACCGGCGCCGATGCGTCCAACGCCGGCAGCAACACCTTCCTGCCCGAAGTGTACCAGATTGGCGGCAGCGGCGATGCCCGCACCCTCTGGTCCCTGCTGCGTCTGCAGAACGTTTCTGGCAACAGCGCAACCGTGCAGGTTCGTTTCATCAACCGTGACGGCACCGTCGTCAACGCGGCTACGCAGAACATCAGCATCGCCGGTGAGAAGTCCTACAACTTCAACCTGCGCACCGACGCTCCCATCAACCTCGGTGGCAACTGGTCCGGCGGTGTGCATATCAGCTCCAACCAGCCGCTGGCCGTTGTGGTGGAAAACCTGTGGGGCCTGAGCAAGCTCGCTGCCTACAACGGCTACAGCCGCTAAGCCTGGATCCGAAGCCCCTGTTCCGTTAATTGAAAAAGAGCTGCCGATTGATCGGCAGCTCTTTCTTTTTTGCCTGCACGCCAAACAGATGTGACGCTCTCCGAACTGGTACTTTTGCGAACCCTGACCCTGTGGTATAATTTCCGCGTTCGATCCGTACTCATTTGCCACAGGAGGATGCGTATCCATGGAAATCACGTCATCAGAATTAAAGCGTTGTGTCCTTGTCAACATCAACGGCCGGATTGATGGTAGTTCGGCGCCTGAAATGGAACAGGCGTTGAAAGCGCTCATGGACTCAGGCCACTATCGTCTTGTGCTGGACATCGGCGGCGTCACCTTCTTGAGCAGCGCCGGCATCCGCGTCCTGGTCAGCACCTGGAAAACCGTGCGCCGTTTCAACCGCGGCGACCTGCGCCTGGCCAATGTGCCGCCCCGCATCAGCGAGGTGCTCGACCTGACCGGCCTGAACGATCACTTCGCCCAGTTCAGCAGCAACGTCGAAGCGGTTGGCAGCTTCTAATATGCCCACAGCCTGCTGTGCTGTGCGCCGCGCGCCATCGCGTTCGGCGCACGGACCTTTGCCGCAACGCTGATGCCCATGAACAATGACTGGCAATTGACGATTGCAAGCGACCTGCATAACCTGCCGCTGATCGCCCAGTTTGTGCGTAACGCTGGCCGCGCTGCCGGCCTGAACGATGACGCCCTCTTCGCCATCGAGTTGGCCTGCGACGAAGCGTGCAACAACGTGATCGAACATGCCTATCGCGACGCGGCCGGTCCTCTGCACATCGCCTGTTCCGTACGCCAGGCAGACTTCATCATCCAGATTCAAGACCAGGGACGCCCGTTCGAGCCTCCCATTGCGCGCCCCCTCCATCATCTACGCCGGCGGGCTAACACACCTGTCGGTGGCCTGGGTATCCACCTCATGCGCAAGCTCATGGATGTCGTCGAATACCGCTTCGATACGCAGTTTGGCAACCACCTGACGATGATCAAACGCCAGGTGGTACCGATTTCTGCGCCCGAGGACACCTAGCACATGGCCGACATGCCATCGGTCAACCGCGATGCTTTGCCGCCTGTGGGACGGGCGCCTCTCCATCTCGACGAATTGCGCGCCCTGGCCGAGGCCGGTCAAGCCATCGTGCAGGCGCGCATGGACGAAGACCAACTGTGTGAGTTGATCTTCCAACATGCAACCCGCCTGATGGACGCCTCCAGCTTTCACCTGGGCCTGTTCGATAGGGACGACTTTGTCATCAAGGTCTGGATGCGCCACGGTCAACGCCTGCCCGGCGCCCGCTTTGTCGGCGGCGCCAACGATGGCATCGTGGGTTGGCTGCGTCGCAACCGCCAGCCCCTGCTCGTCCACGATTTCGAGACTGAGATGCAAGACCTCCCCGCGCGCCCGCGCTACGACGATGAACACCCCCCGCGCTCGGCCGTCTTTGTCCCCATCCTTGCCGGTGAACAGGCCATTGGCAGTTTGGCCGTGCAGAGCGATGAACCGGGCGCCTTCAGCGAAGAAGGCCTGCGCATCCTCTTCATCATCGCCAATCAGGCCGGCGTGGCCCTGGTCAATGCCCGGCTCTACCAGGTGGTCGAACGCCGGGCGCGCCAACTGCAAACCGTGGCGCAAGTCAGCCGCAAGGTGGCCGCCATCCTCGACCTGGACCAGCTCCTCAACCAGGTCGTGGAGCTGATTCGTGACCGCTTCGGCTACTATCACGTCCAGATTTTCGTGGTGGCCCAGGGCACCGGACGCGCCTATTTCCGCGCCAGCAGCGGTCACAACCTCAACAAGATGTGGCTGCGCCATGGCCGTTTCGTGCGCATCGGCAGCGAAGGCATCATCGGCTGGGTGGCGCAGCATGGACAACCCTTGCTGGCAACGATGTCTCGCTGGAGTCGCGCTACTTTCCAGACGACCCGCGCCTCCTGCCTGATACGCAGGCCGAATTAGGGGTGCCGTTGATGGTCGAGGATCGAGTGCTCGGTGTGCTCGACGTGCAGGCGCGTGAACTGAACGCGTTCACCTCCGAAGACTTGTTCATCTTGACGGCGCTGGCCGATCAAATCGCCGTGGCGATTGAGGATACACGCCTTTACCAGGCGGCCAAAGATGAAGCGGCCATTTCCAGCGCCCTGCTCGATGTGGCCAACGCGATGGCGCGACCGTACCGTGTGCCGGAGATGGCCAATACCGTGGCCCGCCTGACGCCATCGCTGGCCGGGGTTGATCGCTGCACAGTGATGATTTGGGACCATGAACAGGCAACCTATGAAGTGCTTGCCAGCCAATGCCAGCCATCGGCCCGGCATGTCAAGCCGGTGCAAACGGGGCTGCGGGTGGCGGCGCGCGATTTTCCGCTGCTCGATCAAGTCTGTCGCGAGCGCCGGCCCTTGTGGGTGGAAGATGTCAGCGCGGACGACCTGGTGCCGCCGGAGATCGTGCGTCGCTACGGCATGCAGGCCATCCTGGGCGTTCCGCTCATCGTACAGAATGAAGTCCTGGGCGTCCTGCTGGTGGATGAGGTGGATGCGCCGCACATTTTCAGCAGCCGTCAGGTAGAAATGGTGCGCGGCGTCGCCAGCCAGTTGGCCGTGGCCATCGAAAGCGCCCGCCTGGCCCTGCAAGAGACCGAGCGTGCGCGCATGGGTGAAGAGTTGCGCGTCGCGCACGAAATTCAGGCCAGTTTCCTGCCGGAGGCCAGCCCGTCACTGCCAGGCTATGACATTGCGCATGTGTGGCTGGCCGCACGCGAAGTGGCCGGCGATTTCTTTGACTTCATTCCCCTGACCGCGCGGCGTTTGGGGCTAGTCATTGCCGATGTGTCAGACAAAGGCGTGCCGGCCGCGCTCTTCATGGCCCTGGCCCGCATCCTGATGCGCGTCATCGCGGCCGACCGGCGCTCACCGGCGCGCGTGCTGCGGCGAGTCAACGAGCTGCTGCTGGAAAACAGCCGCTCGGACATGTTCATCACCCTTTGGTACGGTGTGCTGGACCCCGTGCAGCACGATTTGCTCTTTGCCAATGCCGGCCACAACCCGCCCCTGCTGCTCAGCGCGGCCACCGGCAAGATTCGCCTGCTGCGCAAGCACGGCCTGATCCTGGGAATTCTCCCCGCCGTGGCCCTGGAAGATGACCGTGTGGCCCTGGCGCCCGGTGATATCCTGATTTTGTATACCGACGGCGTCACCGACGCCATCAACCTGGGCGAGGAGTCGTTCGAGATGACCCGTCTGCAAGACGTGGTGCTGGCCCACCAGACGCAGAGCGCGGCCGCCATCGCCGAGGCCATCAAGGCTGCCGTGCGTGAGTTCGTCGGTTCGGCGCCACAGTTTGACGATTTGACGTTGATTGTGGTCAAGCGGCTGATTTGACAACAGACTACAGATGACGCGGATGATCCATGAACTTTGCTTTACCCCTACATCCCCGTTTGGTGCATTTTCCGGTGGCGCTCTTGGTGCTGGGCGTGGCGCTGCACCTGCTGCACGGCTGGCGGCCGCAGGGCTGGCAAGGGATGCGCTGGGAACGCCTCAGCCTGGCCTGTCTTCTGCTCGGCTGGCTGACCATCCTGCCGGCGGTCGTCAGCGGTTTGGCCGACCAGAACGCCATTGCCCTCGATGCGCCCGCGCGGGCGCTGTCCAACAGTCACATCAGCGCAGTTTTCGTGACCGCGGTGGCGTTTGCTGCAGCCATCTACCTGCGGCTGCGCCCGCGCAGCCCATGGGAACAGGCGCCGACGCGCTGGGTTCTCCTGGCCCTGCTCCTGATCGGGCTGGCAGCCCTGGTGATCGCCGGTGAATTGGGCGGCCGCCTGGTGTACGAGTTCGGCGTGGGCGCCACTGGCGGTTGAAACCGCTCACAAAGGAATCACGATGCAAAAAGAAACGGCCGCGGGCAAACCGCGCACTAAACTGTACACCGGCGTCGGCGACGCAGGTTATACCGGCCTGTTGGGGAGAGATCGAGTGCCCAAATATGACATTCGGCCTGAAGCCTATGGCACCGTAGATGAGGCCTCCGCCGCGCTGGGACTGGCCCGTGCCACCGTCGGAGACCCGCACACCGCCGAGGTGATTCTGGGTATTCAACGCGACCTGTACGCCATGATGGCCGACCTGGCAACCCTGCCGGAAGCCACCACGCGCCCTCCCTGGCTGCACGCGCAGAGCACCGAATGCCTGGAAGCCTTGATCGCCCGCCTGGAATCCACAGTTGACCTGCCGCCGGCGTTCATCGTTTCCGGCGACAGCGTGGCCGGCGCCCACCTCGATCTGGCGCGCACGATCACCCGCCGGGCAGAGCGCATCGTGGCACGCCTGCTGCACGAAGGCAAGCTGCGCACCGATGAGCCGCTGCGCTACCTCAACCGGCTGAGCAGCCTGCTCTTTCTGCTGGCGCGCCTGGAGGACAAGGCAGCCGGTGTGGAGACCTTCACCCTGGCCCGACTCAGTTGAGTTTGGCAGCAAGCGCCCGCGTGGGCAGCAAAAAGGAGCTTGAGATGGAGCTTGAGATGGTGAATCTTGGCGCGCATATGTCTGTGGCCGGCGGCGTGAGCCGGGCGTTCGAACGCGGCCAATCCATCGGCTGCACGTCCATGCAGATTTTCACGCGCAATCAAAACCAGTGGAAATGTAAGCCATTGGAGACGGCGGAGATCGCACGCTATCAGGAACTGGCGCGTACCACGGGCATCAAGCCGGTGGTGGCGCACGCATCCTATCTCATCAACCTCGGCACGTCCGCGGATGACCTGTGGGAAAAATCGGTCGAGGCCTTTGGGATCGAAATCGAACGCGCCGATCAGTTGGACATCGAGGGCGTCGTTCTGCACCCAGGCTCGCACATGGGCGCCGGTGAGGAGACTGGTATGCGCCGCATCGCGCAGGGGCTGGATCGCGTCCACGCGGCCACGCCCGCGGCGCGCACGCTGACCCTGCTGGAAATCACGGCCGGTCAGGGCAATCACCTGGGCTACCGCTTCGAGCAGTTAGCCACCATCATCGCCGCGCTCGACGCGCCGGGCCGCGTGGGCATCTGTTTCGACACCTGTCACGCCCTGGCCGCCGGCTATGAGTTCCGCCAGGCCGACGATTATCAACGCATGTGGGATGCGTTCGACAAGACCCTGGGGCTGGCGCGGCTCAAGGTCTTTCACCTCAATGATTCTAAGAAGGACCTGGGTAGTCACGTGGATCGCCACACTCACATCGGCGAAGGCTTCCTCGGATTGACGCCGTTTCGCCTGCTGGTGAATGATGCGCGTTTTCAGGCGCTGCCGATGATCCTGGAAACGCCCAAGGAAGAGGACATGGCCGATGACGTCATCAACCTGGCGCGGCTGCGCGAGTTGATTGAGAGGGAATAAGCGAAAATTGAAAATCGGCAATTACCAGGCGCGGTCCAGGTTGACATGATCCTTACGGAAGAGACGGCGCGCGCGCTGTAGTTCGGCGGGGGCGGGTTGGCGCAGGGCAAGCAGATTACGCAGACCCTCCACGCGCTGTTGTTCCAGGCTGAGCAGGCGCTCGATCAGGTGCAGCTTGGTGGAGTGATCTGGCGCCGACCCAGCAGCCTCTTTCAGCGCATCCCAGCGCCCGTCGAAATCGCGCAGGCAGACCAGGGTGAGCCAGTAATCGTTGTAGGTGTAGATGATCTCCTGGCCGCGATTGATGGTCGCGGAAAAGGTTTCGCCGCCCACCGGCTCCGGCCGTTCGATGCGCGTGATCTGCCCTGGCGTGGCGGTCATGACCCTGAGGGCCTCGATCAGCAGGGCGCCCTGTGCAGCGCTCAGGCCGCCGACTTGGGTTAGGTAGGCAAAGAAATCATGCACCGTCGTAGCCATCGCCACCCGTTCGGTGATGCCGATCCTGCCCAGCACCTTGCGATCGGTAAAATCGGTGACCAGTTCGCTCAAATGATAGGCGCGCAGCGTCTCCAGCCCGCTGATCTCCGGGCCAAGATGATCGAGATACCACACCAGGAACCGAATCGTTTCCCAATGAGCTTCGAACGCCTCAGCATCGGCGCCGTGGTTGGCCAGCATCTGCAGAAAGCCTTCGATATAGCGACGCTCGATGTGGGTTTCCCAGTCAACCTCTGCTTCGTAGAAATGCGCCACCTGGCGCAGGACGCGCTGGAGAGTCACCGCATTCGTCTTGTGTCCCGTCGTATCCATGTCTTTGTGTCCCACCTCAGCGCCTTGCCTGCCGATCTTATTGGCCGCTATCGTCCTGCATTATACTCGATAGACGCGCTGCTGACGAATTGCACGATCCATGGTCTATTTTCTAGTGAATGACTCAAAACCCTTGCCCAGGATCTCATGGACTTGATTGATGATGATGAAGGCAGAGGGATCAATGTGGCGCACCAGGCGTTGCAGTTCGTTGGTCTGGCGTGGGGTGAGGGCGCACAGGAGCACCTGGCGCGCCTCGCCGGTGAACATGCCGGTACCCGTCAGGCTGGTGACGCCGCGGTGCAGATCGCCCATCAAGCCACGTGCCACCGCATCGCCCTGACTGGTGATGATGATGGCCAGGCGTTCGCGCCGGTGCAGGCGCAGAGGCACATTGTCCAGGCCCAACAGGGGAACGCCGTGCGGCAGCACTTCGCTGGTGGTCTGGCGCAGTCCCAGCGTGAGCCAGCCCACCAGGAAAATCAGTACAAAGGCCAGTCCACTGCTCAGCATGACGAGGCTGCCGTCCACGCTGCCGATGCTTGCCCGTGCCACCAGGGTGGCAGCATCGGTTGCGGCCACGGGAAACAGGGCCAGATTGGCCAGCCAGGCCAGGCCCAGCAGGATGAAAATCCACTGGTAGTTGCGCCGAAAGCGACGCCCCAACGCCTCCAGGATCGTGATGGGAAACTCAGGCGTGAGCAGACTGCTGGCTAACTTGTCGGCCCAATGGGGACCAGGCGCAAAAGGCGGAATGAGCATCGCCGCGAAGAAGTCGGTCTCCATCAGGCGCACCCGCGACGCCCACAGCTCATAATAGCGGTAGCGGCGGGCTTCCATCCACCAAAATAGCCCGACCAGGATCATGTCCAGTAGAATGACGGCATGGGGCAGCCCGCTTCCCCCAAACGCCAGGCTCAGGGTCGCGCCGGTGGTGACCACGGCCCAGTTGGTGGTTGTGTCCAGGCGTAAGCGCCAGGTGTTGGAACGGCCCAACTCGCCGCGATAGAAGTGAGACATGGCGGCCGTAAATTCACCGGCGCGCATGTGGTAGCCTCGAAAACTCCAGGCGTCGTGCTCGCCAGCCGTACTCGACGCCGGTGCTTCCCGCGGAACATCCTCTGTGCTCATGGTAAACCTCCCTGTTGTGACGCCTGGCGTGTAGGATCAGATCACATCATAGCACGATCATGCGGCGTAAGCCAAAGGGCAAGGCCGCGGCATCACCTCAACCGCGGCTATTTTCAGGTCAGGCTGTCTTGTGGCATAATGGGAGCAGAAATTCCCCTTCCTGTTTTCCCGTGGCGACGATCAAATGTTGCGAGAGGTATTCACATGGTCAAGCCTCAACACGCAGGTTTCGATTTTGCGACCCTGCAAGCCCACCTGGACGACATGGCGCAGATCTATGCGCCCCATGCGCTGCAGCGCGGCCGGCCGCGTGCGCAGCCTGAGCCGGCCCCCATCTATCAACTCAAGATCACGCTGCGCCACATCAAGCCCCCCATCTGGCGCCGCGTGCAGGTGTCCGGCCACATCACCCTGGCCAAGCTGCATACCCTGATTCAGGTTGTCATGGGCTGGACCGATTCTCATCTGCACTGCTTCGAGGTGGACGGCATCAGCTACAGTCTGCCAAATGAAAATGATGATCTCGACATGCAAGATTCGCGTGGCGTCATCCTGACTGAGGTGGCGCCGAATGAGAAAGACAAGATCAGATACGAGTACGATTTTGGCGATAGCTGGGAGCACGACATTGTGGTGGAGAAAGTGCTGCCGCCCGACGCCGAATTCAGGCACCCGGTCTGCATCACCGGCCGGCGCGCCTGCCCGCCGGAGGATATTGGCGGCCCGTGGGGATATGTCAGATTCCTGGAAATCATGGCTAATCCTGAAGATCCAGAATATGAAGAGATGTTGGAATGGTATGGGGATGATTTCGACGCCGACACCTTCGATCGCGTCGAAATCAACCGTCAACTGCGGGTCATGAATTGGTGAGTCGCACTGAGAAAGAAGTTGGCATGAAAAGCAAGAACAGACTGTGTTGTCATCCCGGCGCTGCGAGGCTGATCCTGTTCAGCGCCCTGCTGCTGGCGGTCGTTGGGCTGAGCGCCTGTCAGACGCAGACGCCGGCGCCGGCGCCAACCATGACCCCGCTAACGGAGACCCCCGTCGCACCGACGCCCACCCCGGAGCCTCCCGGCGGGGCGGTGGCGCCCATCAGCGGGCTGCCGCAGGCCAGTGACGGCCTGGGCTGGTGGAACAATACGGTGTTCTACGAACTGTTCGTGCGCTCCTTCTATGACGCCAACGGCGACGGCATTGGCGACCTGAACGGCCTCATCGCCAAGTTGGACTATCTCAACGATGGCAATCCTGCCACCACCAGTGACCTGGGCGTGACGGGCCTGTGGTTGATGCCGATCATGGCTTCGCCCAGCTACCACGGCTATGACGTAACCGATTACTACCAGGTCAACCCGGCTTACGGCAGCAACGACGACTTCAAACGCCTGTTGGCCGAGGCCCATCGGCGGGGCATCCGCATCGTGATTGACATGGTCCTCAACCACACGTCCAACGAGCACCCCTGGTTCCTGGAGGCGCAGAAGCCCGCTTCACCGCGTGAAAACTGGTACATCTGGGCGAGCGAACGGCCAAATTATGCGGGGCCGTGGAGCCAGACGGTGTGGCACCGGTTCGGTGATCGCTACTACTACGGCATCTTTTGGGAGGGCATGCCGGATCTCAACTACCGCAACCCTGAGGTGGTTGCGGAGATGGACAAGATCGGCGCCTTCTGGCTGCAGGAGATGGGCGTGGACGGCTTCCGGCTGGACGCGGCGCGCTACCTCCTGGAAAATGAACAGGAACAGGCCAGTACCCCGGAGACCCACCAGTGGTGGAAGCGCTACGACGCGGCGATGAAAGCGATCAAGCCGGAAGCGCTGCTGGTGGGTGAGGTGTGGACCGGCACCAAAGAGGTGGCCGAGTATGTCAAGAACGGCGAACTCGACATGAATTTCGAGTTCGATCTGGCCAGCACGCTGGTGGATACGGCTCGCACCGGCTTTGGCATGTCGGTGGGCACGATACAGAACTTTGTCTGGAAATCGTACCCACCCAACCAGTTTGCCACCTTCCTGACCAATCACGACCAAAATCGGGTGATGAGCGTCCTGGGCGACGACGTGGCGAAGGCGCGCGTGGCCGCCGCGCTGTTGTTGACCGCGCCGGGCGTACCCTTCCTGTACTACGGCGAAGAGATTGGCATGATCGGCGCCAAACCCGACGAGCAGATTCGCACTCCCATGCAGTGGGCGGACGCAGAAAACGCCGGTTTCAGCACGGGCAAGCCGTGGATCGAGGTCAAACCCAACTACACAACCAGCAATGTGGCAACCGAGAGCGCCGCGCCCGCGTCGCTGCTGACCTACTATCGCACGTTGATCCACCTGCGCAACGAGCACGAGGCGCTGCGCGTGGGCGATTACACCAAACTCGACGCGGGTAACAACAAGCTCTACGCGTTCTGGCGTCGCAGCGCCCAAGAAACTGTGCTCGTGCTCATCGTCCTGGGCGATACCCCCATCACCGATTACCGGCTGATGCTGGAACAGAGTGATCTGCTTGGCGCGCGCGCTCCGGTGGAACTGCTCACGCAGGCGCCGCTGTCCCCACTCCCCTTGCCGCAGCCGGCCGGCGGCGTCAGCGAATACCGTCCGTTGGCTGAACTGGCGGCGCAAACCGCATACATCATTAGGTGGTAGGGCCATGAAAATATCATTTCTCGGTGGCGCCGATGAAGTGGGCGCCAGCAGTATCCTGATCGAGATCGGTGGCCGGCGGCTGCTGGTTGATGCCGGTATCCGCCCGTCACCCAAGACGCATTGGGAGCTGGCGGGCGATCAGTTGCCGGACCTGAGCCTGATTGACGATGCGGGCGGCATTGACGCCATTCTGGTCACCCATGCGCACACCGATCACACGGGCGCGCTGGAGCTGGTCTGTGAGCGCTATCCACACGCGCCGATCTACGCGACGGGCGTGACTATCGCGCTGACGCGGGTGCTGCATGAGGATGCCCGGCGCATCATGCTGGCAAAGCGGGATGCAGAGGGCGAGCTGCCGCTGTTCGACGAGGTGGCGGTCGGCCGCTTGCTGGCGTCCTTCGTACCGGTCACGTTTCGCCAGCGCGTGAGCCTGGCGCCAGGTCTGGCCGCAACGTTCTTCCCGGCCGGCCACATCGCGGGCGCGGCGATGATCGGCCTGGAGAGCGACGAGGGCCGAGTGCTGATTACCGGCGACGTTTCCATCTCGGCGCAGCGCACGGTGGACGGCGCGCGGCCGCCGGCCTTCAAGCCGGATGTGGTCATCATGGAAAGCACTTATGGCGGTCGGCTGCATGCGAACCGGGCGGCGGAAGAACGTCGCCTGGTCACGACCATCACGGAGGTGACAGGGGCCGGGGGCAAGGTGCTGATTCCGGCCTTTGCGCTCGGTCGCGCGCAGGAGATTCTGCTGACGCTGGCTGAATTTCAACGCCGCGGGGAGCTGGCGCCCATCCCCATCTGGGCCGACGGCATGGTGCGCGCGGTCTGTCAGGCCTATAGCAGCTTCCCTGAAACGCTGCCGGTGGCGCTGCAGGCGCGCGACGCGCAGTTCTTCAACGACACCATTCGCCCCATCGAACGCGCGGCCCAACGCAACGATTTGCTGTGGCAGCCGGACCCGCTGGTCATTGTGGCGAGTTCCGGCATGTTGGCCGGGGGGCCTGCGCTGCACTATGCGCGCGGCCTGATGACTCATGCGCAGCATGCGATCCTGCTCACCGGCTACCAGGATGAGGAGTCGCCGGGGCGCCGCTTACAGGAAGTTGCGGCACGTGGACACGGCTCGCTGCAATTGGATCAGGATCGTGCGGTTGTTCATTGCCGCCTGGGAACTTATGCGCTTTCGGCCCATGCCGACGAAGGGCAGTTGGTGAGCCTGGTGGAAGCCCTTGACCCCGCGCAGATTTTCCTGGTGCATGGCAGCGCAGGCGCACGCCTGAGCCTGGCCAATGCGCTGCGCAGCCGCGGCCGCCTGGTGCATCAACCGCGCGCCGGCCAATCGTACGAGTTGCGTTTTGCCGCGGCTTCGACTGCGGCGGCTCTGCGAGGCGTCGGCGCGAAGCGCCCGCTGCACCTGCGGCGGCTGTGGGAAGCCATCACGCAGGCCGCTGACGCTGAGACGCTTCATGCGCCATTTTACCTGACGCGGGACGAGCTGGCGCAGGCCTGGTGGGGTGAAAATCCGGCGCCACAGCATCTGCAGACGCTGACGATGGCCCTGACGCAGGACAGTTTGTATTTCGTAGCTGACGCGCAACGTGAGCAGGTCTACCGGGTGCGCCCGGCCGGCCAGGTAGAGCTGCAAGAGCGGCGACGTGAGCAGATGACGACCTACGCGGACGCAGTCAATCAGTGGTTGCTGATCAAGGCGCCGGATGGGCAGGCCGCGGTGGTACGTTGCCTGGCCTGTGCGGCGGACCATCTGCAGGTGGCCGCGCTGGCGGAGGACCAGGCGCGCTGGAACGATGACAGCGAGCTGCACACGACCTGGCCCGAGGATGTGCTGGGCCTGCTGGGGCCTGGTGATGGAGATAGGGAGCCTGTGCCGCCGGCGGGCGTGGTTGCGCAGTTGTTGAATAAGCTGCCCCGCACAGCGCAGGAGGTGACGATGGAATCGAACCAAGCCTTGATCTTTGCCCGGCAGCAGTTCCCGGCCGCGGCGCGTTTGCGCAAGACGGGCTATCGCCTGGTGGAGCGGGTGCTGGTGTTGACGTTCGATTTTCCTGAGGTGGCGCGCGTGGCCTTCGCCAGCATCATAACGGACATCGAGAACAAGTCCGGCTGGGTGGTTGAAGTGGCGGCGGAAGCCAACCAGGGAGCGCTGAGCACGATGGTGAGTGAGGTGTTGCCGGCCGGCTGGAAGGTGAGCAAGGGGCCTTCGATTCATCGCGAGCAGCGCCGCGTAACGGCGACGGTGACGTCTGATGCTGAGACAGACGCAGACGCCACGGCCGCGCTGTGCGCCCGTTATGCTGAGACAACCGGGTATACGTTGGAGATAACGCTGATGGCGCCGGCTGCCAGTGTCCCCGCGCTCCAGGTCAGTCAGCCCGGGGAGAAGGCATCAGAGCCGCTGGAGATCAATGCTACCTACGCGGCCATCCGCTCTGCGCTGGCCGACAGCACCCTGTATCGGGTGGGTTTGCGCGATCAGGCAGTCAATGGGATCATGCTCTCCTTCATTTCGGCGGCGGTGGGTGAACGGTACCGGGCGCAGATCAGCGAACTGGAGCAACGCTGCGGCTGGCAGCTCGTCATCAACCCGCAAGCGAACCAGGACGCCATCCTGGAGATCGCGCGGCGGCTGCTGACGCATGAAGGGGCGACGATGCTAAAAGGGCCGAGCATTCACCCCCGGCACAACGATGTCCGCGTGACGCTGGCGGCCGCGTTGGACGACGAGAACCGTCAGCGCCTGCTGAGTACCTTCGAGCGAGAAACCGGCTTCCACCTGTGGCTGCAGATGCCGCGACCTGAGCCTCGGCCTGCGCCAGAGGTTCGGCCGGCCGCCAACGTGCTGCAACTGGCGCCCGGACTGATTCACCTGAATGCCATCCAGCAGGGAGTGATACTGAACCCTGAGAAGCTGAACCGGATCATCGAACGTATCCGCCGCCAGGGTGTGCAACCACCGCTGCAAGTGCGGCGCACGCGCTTCGGCTATGCACTGGTGGACGGTCTCTACCGCCTGCGCGCGGCGCAAAGCCTGGGGTTGACACGGGTGCCGGTAGAAATTGTCGAAGGCCCTCTGTAACTCAAGCCTCCGGCTTGAGCGCGGCCGAGAGCGAGGATGCGATGCCAACCAGGTGGAAAACAGCCCGTGTGATCGCCGCTGAACTACAGCAGGCCGCGCTGCAGGCGGCCGATCCCGGACGTGCGGTGGCGCGGCATGTGCGGCGCGACGGGCCGCTGCTGACGGTAGGCGACCAGGGCTACGACCTCAGCACCACAGGACGACTTTTCCTGCTCAGCGTCGGCAAGGCCAGCCTGGGCATGGCCGCGGCGCTGCTGACCTGCCTGGGGCCGTGGGCGCAGCGCAAACTCGGCGGCGGCTTGATCGTGCTGCCGGAGGCGCTGGTCGGGGCGGCGCAGGCCTGGCGCGGGGCAGCAGCCAGCGACTTGCGCATCATCGGCGCCGGGCATCCGCTGCCCTCGGCGGGCAGTGTGGTGGCCGGCCAGGCAGCCCTGGAACTGCTGCAACAGGCGACCCCGGCCGATCTGGTCATCTGTCTGCTCAGCGGCGGCGGCTCGGCCTTGTTGACTGCGCCGGCGCCTGGCCTCAGCCTGGCCGATCTGCAGGCCACGACTCAACTTCTGCTGCGCGGCGGCGCCACCATCCACGAACTCAACGCGGTGCGCAAGCATCTCGACCAGGTGAAGGGCGGAGGGCTGGCGCTGGCGGCTGGTGACGCCAGGCTCTGCAGCCTGATTCTGTCGGATGTGCCGGGCGACCGGTTGGATGTGATCGCCTCCGGCCCGACCGCGCCCGATCCCAGCACCTTTGCTGATGCCTGGGCGGTTATCGAAAGAGTGCAGGGGGAGGCGCAGGTTCCGGCGGCGGTGCGTCAGCGTCTGCAAGCCGGCCGGCGCGGCGAGCTGCCGGAGACGCTGAAGCCGGAAGCCGCGCGTGCGCTGCCCTTACAGCACCAGGTGATTGGCTCCAACCGTCTGGCCGTGGAGGCGGTGGCGCAAGCGGCGGCTGACCGCGGCCTGGCGCCGTTGATCCTTGCCACCCAGTTGGCAGGCGAGGCGCGTGAGGTGGGGCGCGTGCTGGCGGCCATCGCGGGCGAGGTGGTCCGGCATGGGCGGCCGCAGCGCCAACCCGCGTGCCTGGTGGCCGGCGGCGAGACCACCGTCACCGTGCGCGGCCGCGGCCGCGGCGGGCGCAGCCAGGAACTGGCGCTGGCCGCCGCGCTTTCAATTGGGGACGCCGGCCGGCCGGTGGGTCTGCTCAGCTTTGGCACTGACGGCATTGACGGCCCGACGGATGCAGCGGGGGCCTGGGTGGACAACACCACAGTGGCCCGCGCCCAAGCCCTGGGGCTTGATCCGCTGGCAGCCCTGGCCAACAATGACGCCTACCCCTTCTTTGCCGCCCTGGGCGACCTGATTATCACCGGGCCGACCGGCACCAATGTCAACGACGTGGTGCTCATCCTGGTCGGGGACATGCCGAACGTGTAAAAAGAACCCGTTTTCCTGGAGAAAACGGGTTCCTGGTTATCTCAGCGCTTGCGGCGTAACAGCAGTGGAAGCAGCAGCAGGGTGGTCAGCGGCCAGACCCAGGCAAGCTCGCCAGGGCCGCCAGGGCCGGTGCGCGCTTCGGTGCGTTTGATGTGCAGCAGGCGGTAGGGGGCCGTCACCTGGGCCAACTCCGCATCGCTCAGCTTCCTGGGGTCCACCCCTGCCAGCGGAGCCACAGCGCCGCTGGCGATGAGCACGCTGCGCAGCAGGGGCAGCGCGGTCGGCGCACCGGTGATGTCTTCAGCAACGCCGGCCCACCAGCCGTCCGGCAGCCAAACCTCCACCGCCGGGTTGGCGATGATGTTCTTGTACCAATCGGAGCCGGCGCCAAAGCCGGCCGTACAATAGACCTCGCCATCCACCTGCGCATAGTTGACCGGCGTGAAGCGCCGCCGGCCGCTCTTGCGCCCGGTGTGGACCAGCACCATGATGCGTCCGCTCATCGTCGGCCAGGCGTTGAGCCACTGCCCCAGGCCCAGCCGCCACAGCGGGACCATCAAGCGCCGATTCAGGACCTTGAACGCCTGACGCAGCGCTTCTTCGGTTGTTGACACACTTGTCGTTGTCATGTTGTTCTACTCCTGTTTGCAGACGAAAGCCGCACCTTCTTGCGGCGCAGCAGCCAGAGCAAGCCGACTGCGGTCACGCTCAACGCCATGCTGACGAGGAGGCCTATCAGGCGCCGGCGTTCCTGGCGTGCAGCCATCCTCTGCAGGCGTTGGGCATGAGCCGCCTGCAGCCGTGGCCGCCAATCGGGGATCGTGGCCGGCGCGGGAATGCTGTAACAGCGTTGCCAGAGCGCCCGGTAGGCCCGCTCTTCCGCCTGCCAGCGTTCATCGTCCCAGCCCAATTCAGGCTGGCAGATGGCGCGCACCCGGGGCAGAAGGGCCGCGCCGCCCTGCGGCAGCAGCAGGCCCACGCGCACGCGACGCAGCAGCAGATCGTCCAGGTGGATGACCCCTTCGCTGGCCGCGGCAAAGCGCAGCTCCGCCCACACGGTCAGCGTGCCGGGCAACGGTTCCAATTCGCCGGGCTGTGCGGCCTTGACAACGGCCACGGCATCGGCGCCGTAGCGACCCAACAGGCGCCGGCGCAGGGTTTCGCTCAGCGCCGCCGGCAGGTCCATGTCAACCGGGTTCAACACCGGCTGCTGCTCGTCCAGCACGGGCAGGGCGGGCAGGCGATGGCGCACCGCACGCAGCGCGTCCAGGGCAATCAGGCGAAAAGTGGTCAACTTGCCCCCGGTGACGGTCAGCAAGCCGCTTTCTTCCCACACCACATGGTCGCGTGCTTCTTTGGAAGGATCGGCCTGACCGGTGCCGATGACCGGCCGCACCCCGGCATAGGTGGCGATGACATCCGCCAGCGTCAGGCGCAGCGAGGGAAATTGCGCAGCGGCCGCCGCCATCAGATAAGTCACCTCGTGCGCGGAGATGGCCGGTTCAACGAGGGGGTGCGTGAGCGCCTCGTCATGATCCACGTCGGTCGTGCCAACCAGGGTGACGCCTTCCCAGGGGAAGATGAAGACAGGGCGGCGGTCGAACGGGTGCAAGAAACTGACGGCCTGTCCCAGGGGAAAGCGTTGAGCGGAGAAGATCAGGTGGCTGCCGCGCAGCGGGCGAATGCGCGGAACGCCGCCGACCTGGCCGCGCAGGACGTCGGCCCAGACGCCGGTGGCGTTGATGACAACGCGCGCGGTCACGGTGGCAGTGGCGCCGGTCACCTCATCGCGCACCTGCACGCCACAGACCTGGCGGTCGTTGCGCAGCAGGGACTCGACGGTCACATAGTTGAGCGCGCTGCCGCCGGCCGCGACGGCCTCGCGAATGACGCGCAGCACCAGGCGGGCATCATCGGTCTGGGCATCGCCGTAGCGGAAACCGCCCTTCAGCCCCTCCTGCAAGATGTTCGGCGCCAGCTTTTGGAAGTCGGCTGCACTGTAGCGCCGGTGGCTCCACTGCAAAGCCAACAGGTCGTAGACAGTTAGCCCGGCCTGGTACATCCAGCGGCCGGGGTGATCGCCGCGGTAGGTGGCGAGCAAGAAGCCCAGGGGGTCAATCAGGCCAGGGCCTTCATCCAGCAGGCGCTCACGCTCATGCACCGACGCCCGCGTCAGGCCGATTTTGCCCTCTTTGAGATAGCGCAGACCGCCATGCACCAGCTTGGACGAGCGGCTGGAGGTGCCCCAGGCGAAGTCGCGCTGTTCCAGCAGTAACACCCGCAGCCCCAGGCGCGTGGCCTCGCGCAGGATGCCCGCGCCGGTGATGCCGCCGCCGACGACGATGATATCCCACGCCTGATCGAGGTGCGCCCAGGTTTCTTCACGCCAGTTGCTTGTCCACATACCCGTATTTTAGCACAGCAAGAGACTCTCACACAAAGACGCCAAGACCAGGAATTCCAAATGTACCCGGAGTCGAGGCTTCAGCCGGTCTAATTCCAAATGTACCCGGAGTCGAGGCTTCAGCCGGTCTGCCACAGGGTTCTCAAGTGCCCAATAACCGGCTAAAGCCTCCATTCCAGGTGTCTTCAGCGACCACATTGTGAGGCATTTGATTCTGGCTTGTATGGTTTGGGCAAACGGGGTATGATGTTGTCAGTGCGGCGTCTGAGTGAGCGCCGCAGACTGAATTGCGCTGATGTGAGGGAAAGAACACGGATGGGAAACGTCATCTTGTACATCGCCATCAGTCTCGATGGCTTCATCGCACGCCGCGATGACGACATCTCCTGGCTGACCGCCTTCGACGATAAGGATGAGGACTATGGTTATGCTGCGTTCTACGCGTCCTTGGGCGCCGTCATCCTGGGCGGCAAGACCTACCGGCAGGTGCTGGGCTTTGGGACATGGCCGTATCCCGGCAAGACCACCTATGTGGTTACGACCCAGCCCTTGCAGAATCCACCCGACGCCAACATCAAGACCTTTGCCGGCGACGTGGCCGACCTGGTCGCGCAGATTCGACAAACGACGGACCAGGACATCTGGCTGGTGGGCGGCGGCCAGTTGGTGACCGCGTTTGCCGATCAACACCTGATTGACGAATACATCATCACCATCATCCCGCTCATCCTGGGCGACGGCATCCCCTTGTTCCAGGGCGCCGTGAGCGAAGAGCGCCTGCAACTGACCGGCAGCCAGTCCTACGCCAACGGCCTGATGCAGCTCCGCTATCGCCGCCCCGCGTAGCCTTCTCCCCTTCTCCCCTTCTCCCCTTCTCCCCTTCTCCGCTTCTCCCCTTCTCCCCTTCTCCCCTTCTCCCCTTCTCCCCTTCTCCGGTCTCCCCTTCTCCCCTTCTCCCCTTCTCCCCTTCTCCCCTTCTCCCCTTCTCCCCTTCTCCGGTCTCCTTCTCCCCTTCTCCCCTTCTCCCCTCTCCCCTTCTCCCCTTCTCCCTTCTCCCCTTCTCCCCTTCTCCCCTTCTCCCCTTCTCCCCTTCTCCCCTTCTCCCCTTCTCCCCTTCTCCCCTTCTCCCCCCTCTCCCCTTCCCCTCCCTCCCCTCCCTACCTCCGGACGGCGCCAGGTCGCTGCCGACGGCCAGGGTTGCGACGCGGCCGGCGAGCAGGCGATCGGTGGCCGCGTGCATGGCGGTCAGGGAGTCGGCGCCCATCTGATCGCCGAAGCCGATGAGGGAATTGCGCAGCGCGGCCGGATCAACGGCCTGCCACGCGCTGGCAACGCCTGGCGCGCGCGCCAGCGCAATCACGCCCATCACCGGCGCGAGGGGCACGGCCGCGCCAGGCCACTGCTGATTGACCTCGACGCGACGCTTGGTCTCCCCATTCAACTGTGTCACCAGCGGCCAGGCGGCCAGTTCGGGGAAGAAGCGCTCGCCGTCGGGCAGGAGGTGCAGGCGCCAGGGTGCGCCCCAGGCTTGCAGCGGACTGCTCGTCTCATCCAGGTAGATCACGTCTTCGGCCAGCAGTTGAAACCCGGCGCGCAGGCAGGCAAAGGCCAGGGTGGACTTGCCCGCGCCGCTGTGACCGGTCAGCAGCACCGCGCGCCCGTTGTGAATCAGACCGGCCGCGTGCAGCACGGCGCGGCGGTGACGGGTGGTGAGGAACAGGCCCAGGCATTCCAGGAAGCCTTCCTGCACGAAGAGGCGGTCGGCCAGCAGGTCTGGGGTGATGAAGGCCATGCCAAAGCCACGGGCGCGGTCGGCCAGGCCCAGGCTGCTGCCCACGCTGAGCATGAAGTAGTCGTCCTGCGCCCGAAAGACGGGTGTTGGGCGCCCGGGGGCGTCAGGCGCGGCCGGCGCGGTATGCAGGAAGAAATTGAGGCGCAGGGCCGGCGCGTGCGGGGCGGGCGTGCCCCACGGCCCAAAGGAGTCGGCGGCCATCTCGGCCAGCACAGAAGCATTGGTGGCGAACTCCAGCGGCACCCCCAACGGCTGATAACGCGCGACGAAGGGTGTGGGCGTCTGCCGCCAGAGTTGATCGGTGGCCGGCGCAAAAGTCAGCCCGGCCACTTCTTGCCAGTTGACACGGTGATCGGTCATGTGTGATGACCCTTTCGAGAAGAAGAGGCTGTTATTGGGAAAAACGGCATACCTGTTGTATCATCAAGGTTAGACTCATTGCGTCAGGAGAACAAATGGCTATGCAAAATCGTGTGATACGCAGTTCGAACGGGCGGGAACCAGGGGGAACCGGCAACAGCCGCTTTGCCCTGTTCATCTTTCTTGGCTCCTATGCGCTCGTCTTTGTCACCCTCGCGATCGTCGTCATCAACCTGCGCCGCGTCAGCTTTGACTGGCCGCCGGCCGGGGTGCCGCCGCTGGCGCTCTGGAAAGGCGCGCTGGTCACGTTGATCCTGCTGGTCAGCAGCTTGACGCTGCACGTGACGCTGCACGCAGCCCGCCAGGGCAACCAGCCACGCGCCCAGCGTCTGTTACTCGTCACCGTGTTGCTCGGCCTGCTCTTTTTGGTCGGTCAAATCTACCAGTTCGCCACCGCCGGCATGACGATTCAGAGCGGCGCCTACGGCGCCGTCTTCTTCACGATGGCTGGTTTCCACGCTGTGCATATCATCATTGGCCTCGCGCTGCTGGTGCGCCTGCTGAATGACCTGCGCCGTGCGCCGGCCAGCGCCGCTACGCTTTCCGCCACGCCCGCGGCGGCCACCGTCTGGCATTTCCTCGATCTGATGTGGCTGCCCTTTTTTATCGTCCTCTATCTGCTCTGAGCAGATAGCAATCCCTCATCCACGCTGCGCAGACGCGTGCGCAGCGTGGCCTGCGCCAGGCGAATGTCCAGCGTGCAGTCGCGTGGGCGCAGCAGGCCGCTGGCCGCGACCACATCCGCGGTGATGGCCGCGGGGTCAAGACCGGCAAAGGTGCAGAGCTTGACGCCGAACGCGTGGCGGCTGAGGCGTTGCGGCCCGGCAACGTGCAGCACGCTCCCCCTGAAATCAGAATCGAGCGACGCCAGTTCCAGCAGCGCGCCGGCCAGGTCATCCACCCACACCGGGCAGCGGTATTCATCGGTGAAGAGGGTGATCGGCCGGCCCTGGCGCACGCTGTCCCACACCCAGCGCGTGCGCGGGTCAACCGGGGCCAGGCCGGTGACCAGTGAGGTGCGCACGATGACGAAATCTGCCAGCCCTGCGGCGCGCACGATCACTTCCGCCTGCGCTTTGGCATGAGCGTAAGGCGTGAGCGGCGCGGGCGGCGCGTCTTCGGCATAGGGTGGGTGTTCGCCATCGAAAATGACGTCAGACGAGAGGTGTATCAAGCGCGCATGGTGTTGTGCCGTGGCGGTCACCACGTGCTGCGTGCCGGCCACGATACTGGCTGCCAGGTGGGCCGGCTGCGCAAAGTTGGCCGCGGTGTGGATAACGACAGCGGGGTGCAGATCATCCCAGAGATCGCGCACCGCCTGCGCATCGGTTATGTCCAGGCGGCAGGTTGGCAGGCCGGGGAATGATACCGGCTGGTTGAGATAGGTGCCGACCACGCGGCCCCCCCAAGTTGCCAGGGCCGGATGGCGGGCCAGTCCTTGCCCCACGTAGCCCGACAGCCCGGTGATGAGAAGGGTAGGTCGTGCCATTCTGGTCATGCGCAGCGCATTCTGGTGGCTGCCAGGCGGCATTGGCCCTGGCGCCGCGCCGCGTCAACCGGTCTGCCCACGCAGCTCATCGAGTTCCTCTTGCTCCAACCGTGCGAGCGCCATGAATGCGGCAATCTGTTCAGCCTGGCGCTTGTTGGTGCCGCTGCCTACGCCGTACACCGTGTCTGCCAGAATGACCTGTACCGTGAATTTCTTCATATGGTCAGGGCCTTCGGTGTTGACCGTTTGGTAACGCGGCGTGATTTGCCGGGTGCTCTGTACACGCTCCTGCAAGAGGCTCTTGGCGTCCTTGTAATTGGCCTCTTGTTGCAATTGGTTGAGGAAGGGGGCGATCAGCGGCAGCAAGAGATGATCCACGCCCGCGAGGCCGGCATCGAGGTAGACGGCGCCGATAAGGGCTTCGAACGCAGCGCACAAGGTGGCCGAGCGTTCGCGTCCGCCCGATTCAGCCTCACCATGCCCCATGAAGAGAAACGGTCCCAAGTTCAACTGGCGTGCGAAAGCGGCCAGGGTATCGCGACGCACCAGCGCGGCACGGATATTGGTCAGATACCCCTCAGCCTGTTCGGGAAACCGATGATAGAGCAGGGCGCCAACGACGAAGCCGAGAACGGCATCTCCCAGGAACTCCAGGCGTTCGTTGTCAGAGAGAGGAAAGTCGGGGAACTCGTTCAGGTAGGAACGATGGGTCAAGGCGCGATGCAATAAAGTTTTGTCCTGGAACACCAGGCCGATCTGTGCTTCGAAGGCGGTAATCAAATCCATCATTGTCATAGGCATCTCGTGGTAACCGGCGGCGGTGCGGGGGCTGCAAAGGTTGACGTGAGCGGGTGCTGGCATGGCACCAACCGAAATCATCACGCCGGGCATTATACCAACGGCTGGCCCTTTGTGCAACCGGGTGGAGGCCGTTAGGGGCCAAATTCCATGTTCTTGTCCGCAACCAGAACCACGAGGTCTTTGCGCAAAGGTTCGGGCGTTGCGTTCATCCCAGCACCCCGCTGGCAAAGAGCGTGCCCAGATCGGTCTCGCCGCGCCATTGGCGCAGTCGCGGATGATCCGAGCCGAGCACAATGTCAGTGGCGCCCTGGGATGTCCTGCTGAAACACAACACCAGTTCTGGCTGAACCAGGCTCAAGATGACGGGTGAGTGCGTCGCCAGCAGGACTTGCGCACTGTAAACAGAAGACAGCGATTGCAGCACCGTCTCCACGGCGCGCGGGTGGATGCCGTTCTCCGGTTCTTCGATCAGATAGACGCCCTCCAGGCTCGGGATGTAGGCCAGGATGGTAAGCGCCAGCATACGCAGCGTGCCATCAGACACCAGCCAGGAAGGCGCCTGCAATCCGGATTCGTAGTCCAACACGATGTAGCGGTGACGGTCTTCCGACCGCTCGACCGTCCGGATGTCTCGCAGGTCGGGCAGGGCAGTGCGCACATGGGCGACCCATTCCTTGAGGCGATCGGGCGCGCGTTCGTGCAGATCGTTGACGACCCACGGCAGGTTGGAGCCGTCGGGCTGGAAGTGCCGGGGGCTGCCGAGGCGGCTGGGCCGGCGCAATGACTCGCTGTTGAGCGCTAGCCGTTGGACACCTTCCAGGAGCGAACGCCGAAACCAAATGGAAACCGGGAACTTCTCTTCGTCTTCCGGCAGGTTCGCCAGGGCCGAGCGCCGGGGGCCCAGGCGAAACAGGTTGTTCCATTCGGAAGTCTCAGAGCGAAAATAGTCGTTGCCTGATTCAGTTACTTTGTTGAGCACGCGACGCCAACCCGCTGGCGCGTGTTTGCGAGTGGGGGTTACCACGGAGTCCGGGGGCGTCACATCCTCGGGAAAGAGGGTTCGCTGCCTAAGGTGACCGTTTTCCTCGGCGGCGGCCTCTGATTTGAGCCACAAAGCTTCGGCCAGGAGGCTGACTTCATGCGTTTCTGGGTGTGATCCGACGCGTACTTCATAGCGGACATGGGAGTAGTTGCCGTTCTTGCGCGCGCGCAGCGCCTCTGGAATGGCGGACTCGATGGCAAGTTCGAACACGTCGTTGCGACGCATCCAGCACAGGTCACGCAGGTCGGGTGCGCGGCTGGCGATGGCAGCCGCCAGCCCCTCCTTTTCTCGAACCACGTCAGCCAGGAAGGCGATCACATCCAGGAACGTGGACTTGCCACTGGCGTTGGGGCCGATCAGCACCTGAAATGGGCCGAGATGCTGTCGCACATAGCGTAAGCATCGATAAGAGAGGGCTTCGACACGCGCAATCATAGCTACGTCCTTTCACCGAGCGCCACTTAAGGATGGCCAGTTTAAGTGGCATTGTACCACACTTCGCCGCACCAGTTCAACCATGTGTAAAGATCGTTATTCAACGCAAAGTCGCAAGGACGCGAAACTTTCCTCGCTTCTCTGGCGAACGGCGAGTGCCGCCAACGACGAATGCCCAGCAGTTTGCGCTAATAATTGAAGGTCACACGTGAGAGCATGCGCTCACCCCGCACGCGCACGAAGGTTCGAACGTGATCAGCGCCATAGCTGACAACCAGCCAGCGGATTTCGTCCCAGGCGCCGTATTCGAGCGCGCGTTGGATGATGAGATCAGCGTCCCGGTCCAGGTCGAGGTTCTGCAAATCGTATTCCTGGAAGTGTAGACGCAGTCCGCTTGGGATGCTGGTCATCGTCATGGGTGGTTGACTCCTTTGCGCGTGCCGAGTGATTTTTGGATCAGCTCACTTGCGCTCTGGCCGCATCGCGTTTTTGGCCGTGCTGAATCTCGCCTAAACGGATCACCAGGCGCAGCGCCTCATTCACCGCGGCTTCGTCTGGAAAAGCCCTGGCGACATCGGGATCGAGCAACACCAGGTTGGCGCCCGCGCGATAGCGCGCCACATACTTGCCCCGAATGCCGCCCTTGAGAAGCGCACGCAAATCGTATTCGGGCCGCAATTCATCGTTCAGTTCACTTTCATTGTTCATAAAGGACAACCCCTTCGCTCAAGGCTGCGGTGATAAATGCATTGGGCACCTCGCGCCACTCAGCCACCTCCTCTGGCGTCCACCTTAGCTCGAGGTGAGATAGCCGGTGGTGGATGCCACGAGCAGCATGCCCAGTGCATCCAGCGGCAGTACGAAGACCGCGCGCATCGAGGGTCATGCCATCCCCGGCAGCCCGTCAGGCAGACCGAGGGAGAAAAACGCGAGGTAGATCAACAGGACCTGGCTGACAGCGCGGGGATGTAGAAGTTAGCCAGCGGATCGTCCGCCGGGCCGTAGTAGATGCGGAAAGGGTAGTCGCGCAAGAGCGATACAGACACGGCTCGTTCTCCGCTAGTCGAGAGGCAGGCACCAATAGGCGATCAAGGCATCGAAGTCGGGTCGTGCCTCCCGCAAGGTTTCCAGGAGCGGTGTGTACCGGTTGGGTTTCAAGACAAACTGGCGAATCATGCCCAGATAAGGCGCTTCCGCCTTCAGATGATCCACCAACTGATCCCATGCAATCGCGGCATCTTGTGGCGACTGCGGCTGCACGATGCGGAGGATGCAACCGATGACTTCCAAGAATCTACGACGCCGTTCATCTTGCAGTGCAGCACGTTGATCAAAGCCGAGCAACTGGGTGGTGATCCTACCGCGCGCCAGCGTTTCCTCAGAAGTGGGCATGGGCGTGACTGCGCCGGTTTCAAAGTCGAAATAGAGGAAATGGAGCGGCTCGTCGTGGCGAGGATTAACCATCTGTCGTCCCTGGACGTCCTGAGGTTGACGCCCCAGCTTTTTCGATTGGCACACATCACAGGCCAGGACGAAGTTCTCCCAGTCCCAGCGTGCCTGCAGATCCGTCTGCGGGACGAAATGATCCACCGTTTGTGCCTCGATCCGCTCGCAGTAGCCGCACTTGTGGTGAAAAGCTTCCACCAATGCGTGCTTGACTTCCCGCGCTGGTTTTGAACCGGCAAGGCTTTTCCACGGGTTCGCGCGGGCCTGCTGGCGATCAAGGTAGGCCCGCAGATTGGTCGGCAACGGAGGACATTCAACCTTGAGCATAATTCTTTGGCTTTTTCTTGGTACGGAGGAATGTATCTACCTGGTTCTTGATGGCCGCATACCTGCTCATTTCGTCGGCGCTATCTCCTGGCGGTGAGAGGTGTTGATCCAACCATCGGCTGAGGTCATCCAATTCAGGTCGCTCTTTGAGGTCAAGTTGGTCAGTGCTGGCTCGTGCCTGGAGCTGCGCATGCCGTCTGATTTTGTCTTCGGTTTCAGGATCGCGCAGGTCAGAGACGCTGAACAGCACGTGAAGAATCTGGTCCGCGCGCCAGCCCTTGACCGAAGGCGGGTCTTGATGAGCGCTCACGCGGTCTGGTGTCATGGCATCCGGGCGGAGGACGAATACTGCATTTTCGTCGGCCGCCTGTGGAATGAAAGGGCTGTGTGTCGCAACGATGAACTGAAGCCCTGGGAACTGTGTGGGCAACCAGAAGCCGATCTGCCGTTGCCAAACAGGATGTAGATGCGCATCCAGCTCGTCTATCAGGACGACACCTTCCACCGTGATCTTCCCGTCCTCGCTGATCCAATCCTCGATCCTGTCGTATGTTTCATCCAGACGTCGGAGCAGGTCGGCGGCCAGAGCAAGCATGCTCCGATAGCCGTCGCTGAGATCCGACATCGCGGTATCGGTGCGATAGGGAGTATCGAAGAAGGCGCCGTCAGGGCCAATCCGGGAAAGTGTGACGCCAGCAGGCAGCAAATGGTCTACCACATCTTTGACGACGGCCTTGATACGCTGGGCCCGCCGCCCGGCTTCGGTATCCTCACGGCTGCGATGATCCAGTCGTGTGAGCCAGTCGGTCAGGTCTTCCAGGGCTGCATCCTCCCTGAACAGCGTAATAAACCGGGCTTCCTTCTGTCCGGGGTACATGAGCCGGATGGTGTCCGGCGCGCCGCCGAGCAGGCGCCGAAAAGGCCCGTATCCCGCCGCAAACCAGCCGGCCGACTTCTCAGACAGCAGGCCGCGTTTCAGGGCGTTGAGTTGATCCTTCGTGCCCTCGAAGACCAGCGTAGGACGGTCGTAAAGCACGCCGCTAATGCTCACTTCGGCGTCACCAGTGACGGCGTAGGAGGCGGTATACGGCTCCCGGCGTGGCCTACCTCTTTCGGTCAACTGATCATTTTGTCCAGCAATGACTTCGGCAACAAGTCTGCCCTTGGTTTGACCGAAACGGACCCAGCCGTCGAGCCGGGCCAGGCGATTGGAGGGATCAGGTCCCATCAGCGCCATCGCGATTGCCTGAAGCAGCGTGCTCTTGCCGGTGCCGTTCTCGCCCAGGATAACGCTCCAGCGCTTGACTTGTCCATCGTCGCGCACCAGATTCAGTTCGGCACGGCCGAAGCACTTGATATTCTCGATGACCACTCTTTTCAGATACATGCAAGTCGCCTCCTGGGAAGTTCCGTATTGGCAGCCGATGACAACGCGGCCTATTATATCATCCATCTGTTGCTTCGGCGAAGTGATCGCCTTCGTCCGCTGTCTCATCATCGCAGCGTCTCACTCCAAATGACATTTGCATGTAGCCGGGCACGGCTGGATCTTCCTCCGCGGGCGCCGCCAACTCATCGAAGAACGCCAGCCGCATGTGCTGCAACGCCTCCGCCTCGGGCCAGGCGAACTTGTGCGTGACCCGCGCTCGTGGCGGGGCGTTGAGCAGCGCCCGTATTGGCAGGCGACCGCGCCGAGCGGAGCCAGCGCCCACCACGACGGCGCCAGGGGTTAGCCCGAAGACAACCACGCCGATGGAGATCCATATCAGAGCAACCCGGAAGGCGCCAGGTCACCGATTGACGACGGGATGTTGACGACCAGGCCGGTTGTGTCCATTGTAACCCGTCAACGGCTGTTTCGGCAAAGCGGACCATCATCACAGGCCGGCTGCTTTAGTTGACGTATGTCGCGATCCGTATACAATGAAGTTCGGATACGTCAGAAGTTACCTGCTGCACCACTTGCGCATACCCGGCATCACTGGGAGAAACATGGATCCCTATCGCGAGATCAAATATGGCAACCCGCCGATTGTCGAGGTGGTCGCCGAGTTCCGCTTCGTGCCCGCTGAGCCATGGGACCTGACGGTTCCCGGCCTCGTCTACGATCGTCTTCGGGGGCAATTCCCCCGCAAGCGGTTGCTCAAGGTCTTGGAAGGTGAAGCCGCGGCGGAAGCAACCGGGATTCGCCAGGAGTTTCGACTGGCCGACCGGATGCAGTTCCTGCGCGAGGACGAGAAGGCTTATGTCCAGGTGGGGCCTGATCTTCTGGCCGTGAACCACCTTGCGCCGTATCCGACATGGGAAGGCTTCCTACCGCTCGTCCAGAACGCGTTGGGGGCTTATGCTGCGGTGGCCCAACCCAGGGGCTTGCATCGCATTGGGCTGCGCTACATCAACCAGCTCGAGATCCCTGGCGAGTCAGTTGACCTCGACCAGTATCTGAACTTTCGCCCTTTCGTAGGGCCAGGTCTGCCGCAACTCTTCCATGGATTCATCTTGGGCATTCAGACGCCTTACGATGAGGAGCGAGACATGCTGCGCCTGCAACTTACGACCATCGAGGCGAAGGCAGCGGGCGCTTCCACATTGCTCCTCGATATGGATTACTATCTCGCTCAGCCCGGAAGGTGTCGCGCTCGAAACGACCTTCGACTGGCTGGAACGTGCCCACACAAGAGTCCAAAGCGTGTTCGAAAACTGTCTGACGGACGGTCTGCGCAGCCTGTTCAGTTAGCAGCGGGGGTGAGCCATGTCGCGCCTGTCTTCATACTCGTACGCTCCGAGGGATGTTCGCATGCTGCTGGCCGGTCAGACGGGCGGGATGCCTGCGCCGCGGCGTCATGGACGAGATTACACGACAACGGCGCCGACGCCGGCGGATACGTCCATCTTTCTGACCACACTGGCATCACAGCGGTTGTTTGGCTGGCGGACAGGCGCCAACTGGTTGCCTATCGAGGAGAACGAAGCCAGGCTGCGCTTGCTTCAGGGGTTCTACACCCTGGTAAATGCTGATGAGGTGCGTCGTTTCCTGCGGGTGTATCCCGACGCCGCGGATGTCCTGATCGAGGCACGTCCGCACATCGAGAGGATCTTCGGATCAAACACACGTGCCGCACTGGAAGTTACTTTCGATCCCGACTCCGAAAGCCTACGGGATTCGGAGGAGTTGTTCGGCAACATTCGGACCTCCTTACCTGTCGAGGAGGCGCTCGATCAACTCAGCCAGTTCGATGACGAATGGTTTCTGGCTCAACTCACTCGGGCTGGCGGCCGTCTGAATTTCAACCTGGAGTTCGTATGAGCTTCGATTGGGCCGATTACTTGAAGCTGGCCGAAGCCCTCACGCGTGACCCAAGTTCTCCGGGGCCAGAAGAAGCGTCGTTGCGGACCGCGATCAGCCGCGCATACTACGCCGCCTACCGGAGCGCCTCGAACCTGGCCGCCAGCCGCGGGGAGCTCGTACCGGCCGGACTGGCGAGCGATCATGGGCTGGTGATCAACCATTTCCGGTATGCGGCCGATCCGGCGCGGCAGAAGATCGGCGCGGGTCTGAGCCGCTTGCGCGGCAACCGGAACAAGGCTGACTACGATGATGTCCTCAGTGGTCGGCCAGCCGCCACAGCTCAATCTTCAGTGACTCTCGCCCGTAACGTCCTCACCGCCCTCGGTTCCCTGTAGCCGGGTTCACCTTCCGCTTACTCCACCCCCATCCGCAGCATCGCGTTATCGTAGTACATCAGCAGATCGGCGTCCTCCTGCAGCACGCGTTCCGGCAGACGACCGCGCCGAGCGGAGCGATCGCCCACCACGACGGCGCCAGGGGTTAGCCCGAAGAGAGCTACGCCGCATAGTTCGCGACCAGCGGCCCGCCGTCACCCAGCCACGCCATGATGCGAATGCTGGAGAAGCTCATAGTGAGATACCCTCTGGCGGACGCCACGAGCAGCATGCCCAGCGCGATCCGCGGCAACGCGATGTCCGCACGCATGGAGGGCCAGGCCACTCCTAGCTGCTCGTCAGGCAGACCGTGGGTGACATACGCGATCTGAGCCAACGGCACCAGGCCAACTAGAGCTGTCATTTCTGTGTGACAGATGCCAACGTCATACGTGATTTGCTTTGCCGTACAGTAACGTGGTACGAATACCTAAATCGTTTAGACCTCCTGGCCGCCGGAACTGCTGGCAGCGTTGCCGCCTCGTCCCATAGTTCATCGCGATCCTATCCGACCAGTGCGTCTCCCGCCTAATTGGCCGCGTCGCCCACAAAGCGCGAAATCAGGTGAATGTGAGCATGCGGCACGGTCTGACCCGCGGCCGCGTTGATGTTGACGCCAATGTTGAAACCATCAGGCTGCCATCGCTGAGTCAGCAACTTCTGCACTCGATCTACCACCAGCCAACAGGCCTGCTTGCTGCGCTCTGCCAGTTCAAAATAGTCGGCGACGTGTTGTTTTGGCACAATCAGAGCCTGGCCAGGATGACCGGCGGATGTATCTAACATCGCATAGATCGTGGCCGATTCAGTAACTAGCTCACCAGCGGGATCAGGCGCGCACAAGGGACAGACGGATGCATGGTTCATCTGGTTGAAGTGGCGATACTCATACACTTCACAATGTTCGGCTTTGATAATGCTCCGATAGGGCAGAATCACGTTGCACTGATAGACCTGGCAACCGTGTTTCAGATGGGTGCGAAACCCGTTCTGCGTGATGTCGCGCCGCACGCTGAAAAAGGCTCTTCCGGTTGGCCGCAGCAGTTCAGAGACCGCCATCAATACATACGGCTGCTCCTCCGGCAGCAAGATGTTCAAGACGTAATTGCAGAGGATCGTGTCGAATCGCTGAGTAGGGTAAGCCGGGGCGTAATAGGGGTCATAATCGGTGACATCCAGGCCCTTGCTGCGGAGGAATTTGCCGTCAACCCCGAGGCCAGCGCCAAAATCGAGCACCTTGCCGGTAATCAAACGGCGCGCCAACAGTTGTTTGGTCGGGAAAGAGGGCCACTGGCGCTCCTTGACCGTGAGATGGCTATTGGGGTTCTTGGGAGATTGAAAAATCATGATGCACGATAACTCCAGTTGGCTGCAAAGCCCATGTTGCGGGCAATTTGGACCTGCGGGGTGATGGTGTCGAACAGAATTTGGCGGAAGTGCGCAAAGGGTAGACTTCGCAAAGCGGTTACAGAATCCTGCTTGTAGAGCAGCGCGTAGTCTTCCAGCAGTCTGGCATGGTTTGAGCGGGCAACGGCCTGCACCGCCTCGTATTGCAGCTGGGCGAATGTGCCGAAATAAAGTGAAATATCGGGTAGTTGATCACCCTTGCGCGCGTTGACCGCTTTGGGCGTCGGCACAAGGTTCCAGAGCAAATCATGGGCAACGAAGCTCCACGGCAGGAAATGATCCAGCGAAAAATCGTCTGAGGAGATCAGTTGCTGTGAGTAGATGCACTGGAACGGGCCGATTTCGTCAATGACAAGCTTCCAGAATGCGTGGCCCTGTTTCAAGTCTCGTTGTTCGGGGCGAAACAGTTTGCCGGTGACGTTCGGAGCGTTGGGATTGTTTTTCTGGATGTAGTTGACCAAATGCCAGAGGCAAAAACCCGTCAGGATATACAAGTGTTGCTGCAGGTATTCCAACCAGGCCGGTTGAATTTCAATGCCGCGCTCAGGCAGGGTGACAAAACGATACAGGCAAGGCGCTACCTGTGCGTGGAAGGCGCTCTCGGCCAGGCTTTCAATCGCTGCGTTGACTCTCCAATCCTCGATCCCGCTCAGTTCGCGCTGAAAGAACGGACGCAAGAAACGCTGCGGGACATAATTGCCGATCGTGCGAATTTCCTGAGCCAGCGGGGATTGGGTGGAAAGGTGCGTGACCACCGCGTCTACCACATCGGCCTGGCTGGCATTGGCCTGCAGCCGGCTGTCATAGACCTTGATCTGCCTCGCCACTGCCTCCAGCCGATCCTGTTTGCCCAAGGAAAGGTGAAAATAGTGCAGGGGATACCAAACCGCGGCGATCATACGCGCCAACAAGACGTCAACAGGAATAACCGCACCTGGCAATAGCTTCACGCTTTCCAAAATGGCGAGCAGCCAGTAGAACTTGTAGGAATTGGTGACATGGCTGAAACTGGCCGCCAGCGGTGCAGTATTCAGATTGTTCGAACCGGGCAAGTTGATCATATTAGCCCTTGCGTGAAGATGGAAATTCGCAACGCGGGTTATGGAACATGTCTCATAGTTCTCTCACCCATTGCAGGCGCAGCCAGGGCCGACATGGCATGTTTTCCAGTCAATCCGGTCATACGTCTCGCACTGATTCGATACGTTGGCAAGACTGGAAGCATCAATCTGCACAGGTCGTCGCTCAAGGCCGTGAGCAACAGCTCACGCAACGCAGCGGAATTGAATGATGTGGTCATAACACCTCACAAATACGGAGTTGGCAATAATCAGTATGCGCGTCGCGCATCGTCCTGACCATCCGTGGCCGGGACGCGGCCCTCATCATTCGATCTGTGACTGCTCGGTCACCGGCTCCCACCACCCGCTCACCTTCTTCGGATCAATCGTCAGGTAAGTCACCCCGATCACCGCGAAGAACTTCTGCGCACACAGGATCTTGCGGCGTTCGTTCGGGAACTGGAGCTTGCTCAGTTCGGTGGTGCCCTTCGTCTCATGCACGAACGTCCGCACTTCTGTCCGGCCCGCGCGGTCAACGCGGGCAACACCCCAGTCTGGATTATAGTTGCCGATGATGGCCGGCAGATGCACCTTGAAGCCAGGTGGGAACTTGAAGTAGAAGACGATCGCGTCGCCTTCTTGCCGGATCGCGTCGACGTAGTGCTTCTCGACGTCGGAGTCCTTCTGCACCAGGTTGTAGAGACCACGCGGGCCAGCCTCCAGCAGTTCTTTCTGCGGGAAGCTGCGTTTCGGCGGGAAGATTTCGCCCAGATCGTACGGCGGCGCGCCCTCGTCGGGCAGAAACTCGAGGCGCGCGGTGATGTGATCGGCCAGGGCGCTGCGCACCTCGCCAATAAAGACGGTCGCGAAGCCTTCCGGGTTTTCGAGCAGACGCTGCTTCTGGTCGTCGCGCATCCTTCGGAAGATGGCATTGATCGTCGGCCGGGTCAGGCCGGTTTGCTTCACGGCGCGGTCCATCAGGTTGAAGACCGGGTAACGGTCGGCGCGCACTTGCACCTCGCGCACCGCGACGCGACCGCCGAATCCCACGGGCGTGTACTCCACCTCCTCACCTTCGGCCAGCCGCCACGATACGTTCGTGAAGATCACGCGGTACGCACTCCCGTCCGGCTCGATCGCCAACGTGCCCAGGTTGCGCAGGTGCTCGTTGTGGGTCTCCCTGGCGATATCGGCGCCTGGCTTGAAGGTGCGGGTGATCGTCTCTGGCTCGCCCTCGGCGTCGAAGAGACTGAGCGTCACCTCGGCCTTGTTCGCGGTGACGCGCTTGACGTTGATCCTGAACGCCCAGCGTCACCTTTCCTCTCTCCACCACAAGCACATGACCGGGGAAAGTCTGGCGGTTCAGGCGCATCACGCACGCCTCGATCAGGGCCGGCGTCTCGATATGCATTCGGTAGCGCAGGCGCTGGTTCAGCTTTCCCCAGAACGCCTCGAAGTGCTCATTCTGGAAGAAGATCCGGTCGTTGCGGATCGCATCCCGTTTCAGATGGGCGTTCGTGGGCACCGGCGGCGGCGCGTCGCCGTCCGCGACGTACTCGCTCTGCAAGCGACCGACGTAGTTCTGATAGCTCGTTCGCTACCACCGTCAGGACATTCACTTCCTCGTCGTGGACGCGCTCGCCCACTTGATTCACGGCCAGGCGCAGCCCGCGCCCGATCTCCTGCCGCTTCTTGATCTCGGAAACGGTCTGGTTCAGGGTGCATATCTGGAAGACGTTGGGGTTATCCCAGCCCTCCTTCAGCGCCGAGTGCGCAAAGATGAAGCTCACCGGCTCGTCGAACGAGAGCAGGCGCTCTTTGTCGCGCATGATCAGCGCGAACGCCTGCTTCTCCATTTCACGCTCGCCGGCGTTGCGGCTTTCAGTGTCCACTTCTTCTTCGCGGCCATCCTTCTGCTTCTTCTTCGCAAAGTAGGCCTGGCGCACCTGCGCGGCCGTCAAGTGCTTGAACGCGCCATAGTCGTCCTTCAGGCGTTCGAACTCCTCGTCGAAGAGACGGCGGATCAGGCCATCGCTCGCCGTATAGTTCGCGACACGGTCAATGAAGAAGAGCGAAAGCACCTTCACGTCGTGGGGGGCCACCTCCGCCTGCCAGCGCATGTGACGCAGGATCGTCTGCCGAATCTGCTCGCGAAAGACGGCTGGACGTGACGGCGCCATTCCCGCGAGCAGATACAAACGCTCGCCGTTCCTGAACTCGACATAGCCCGCGCCCAAGTCAATATTCTCCACCACGAACCCGTCGTGCTCCGGCCGGCCCGTCTTCTGCTTCAGATCGTCGCCCTGATGCAGCACCACCTCGGCCTCCCGCGTGCCGCCGCGGTCGCTCACCCGTGTGCGCACTTTGGCCGTGATGCGGCGGCGGTGTGATCTCCGTCAGGGCCAGGAACGCGATATTCGCGTTGTCGCGCTCGGTCACGCCGTACACTTCGATGCGTTTCACCAGGCTGCGCGTACGTCGAAGGGGGTGAGGCGGTAGACCAGGTTCGGGCTTGTGCGGTGCGTCGCTGGAAGCGCAGGGCCAGGATCGGCTTCAGTGTGCGCAGCGCCTGCTTCGCCTTCTCGCTCTCCATATTCTGCGGCTCGTCCAGGATCAGGATCGGGCGGGTCTCCTGGATGAACTGGAAAGGCCGGCGCTCGCCCGGCAGCTCCTCCGACGCCTTGTAGAGATTATTGCTCGCCTTATTGAACGCGTCCAGGGTGATCAGCAGCACCGTCGTCGTATTGGCCGTCGCGAAATGACGCAAGCGGCTCAACTGGCTCCCGTCGTACGCGATCAGGTCGAACGGCTCATTCCCGTACAGCGCCCGGAAGTGGTTACGCGTCACCTGCACGTTCTTCATCACGCCTTCGTAGATCGCGATACCCGGCACCACGATCACGAACTTACTCCAGCCGAAGCGCCGGCGCAGCTCGAAGATCGTCCGCAGGTAGACGTAGGTCTTCCCCGTGCCCGTCTCCATCTCGATCGTGAAATGGGGGAAGCGGTGGCTCTCGTCGGCGATCCCTTCGAGGCCGATGCCGGTATCCCAGTCGAGCAGCATGGACTGGGGCAAGCCGTTCTTCTCCTGCACCGCGTGCAGATTGTCACGCAGCCACGTCTCCGCCAGATCCTCATACCGCGGCAGGTTCGCAACGATCTCATCACCGAGTTGGAAGCCCGCATCGTACCGCGTCATCCCCTCGAAGAGGCGCACGATGCTCTCCACCGCCTGGAGCAGGTGCTCCTGGTTTGCGCCGAATTTCAATTGCAGTTTGCAGGCACAGGTTACCTCAACCTTCGCGACGGCTAAAACGGTGAATCGTCGAGCATCTGATAGCAGGTTTGCTTTGCCCAGACCATGAATTCATTCATGGGGTTCTCGCCAGACCACTCACCGAGCCATCGAATGAATTCGACGTCTGATGCGCCAAACCCGTTGAAACGGTTTGATTTCGCGAAACCTAACCTGCGCAGGACACGGTGCATGAGGCTGGGTGCAGGCGCCATCATTTCCACGATCAGCGGGTCATGATCGGACACGTTGCCATTCTGTCTGTCATGGTCATAGCGGGCGTCGGTCAGGTACGGGGCGATACGGCGTGAAAGAAACACATAGTCCACGCGGGTGCGTGCCGTTGTGATTGGCCCACGAGTACTCTCGCCCAGACGGGTTGAGCCTGCGCCAGGCATCGCTGTAACCCAGATCCCGCAGCCATTCGACCCATCCCGGGGCTTTCATTCCCGCCGTCGCCAACCTCCAGCCAATTCAGATCGCCCGCCAGGATGAGGCTCCGCCGGCGGTTCCGCAACATCACACCTTCCAGCCACTGCGCGAACGCCGCATTTCCTCACCCCATAGACCGCGTAGATGGCGCCCAGGTCGAAATGCGCGAATCGCACCTGGAGCCAGTGCCGCGGGCTTGGCGAAGGGTGGCATGCATCGGGGAACACCCTGAAGGGCAGGCGAGCCGCAACAAAGACCCCGTTCTTCGGCCGCTCCGGTTCGCTCGAAGCCTGGTGAACCAGCCCGCCCGCTGCCAATTGGGCGCCCAGTGCGGGACCGGGCGTCGCGCGGTACTCGGTCAACACGGCAATGTCAGGGCGATGACCGAGCACCGTCCGGACGACCCCCTCGATGCGGCTCCTGCCACCCTGGCGCAGGTTGAGGGTAAGCAGGCGAATCGTTCTTGGGCCTCGCTCGTTCTCCATCTCAAATCACCTTCACCCGCCGGCCGTCTTCGAGCCGCACCTTCGCCTCATCCGTCAGCGCGGCGTCGAGGCAGATGAAGACATCGTCCTCGCCCATCGCCAGCGCCGATCGTCTCCTCGTTCACCGCCGCATCCAGGCACACGAAGAGCCGATGCGCCACCAGGTCCGATCTCACTACCTGCACGTGGTTGCGCGTGAACGCCGGCAGCGGCTCAGTCGTGCTGTCGAGCGGGAAGCCCTCCATCAGCATCACCTCCACCAGGACATCTTCCGCCTTCCACCCCTCCACCAGCGGCGACTCGAAGCGGTCGAACAGCGTCTGCAGCCCGGCCGCATCGCCGCCCTCGAAGTCGCGCCACGCCTTGTAGTTCGAGCGGTCGAGCCTGAAGACCTGAAACCCGATCCTCCGGCGTCTCGCCGAGCGGCAGCTTGCAGCCCCCTTCGGTCTGCATACGCTTGATGACGCGGCGGATCTGTCCTGCCGATTTCGGCAATGGTTCCGAATCCAGTGCGTTGTGCAGGTGATTCATCAGGTGTAGGTTCAGGTAGTTGCACCATGATGAAGCGCCGATTGCCTCCGTCTTCACGGTTCAGATCAAAGACAGCTTGGGCAGTAGTGCATGATCCCGCAAAAAAATCTACAATCGTGTCTTCTGCAGTGCCATCGGTGGCAAGCTGCAATACCTTTTTCACCAGAAACGCGGGTTTCGGAAAGTCAAAGCACTCTGAAAGTCCTAGCTCTCCTAGTTCAACCGTGCCTTTTTCGGATATGACCTCGTTCTCAAACCAAATAGACTTGGCCTTGAAAGTGGTTTTTCGATATTTCTCGTAGATCCCGTACTCACCGCTCTGTTTTCGGCGCGCGACCACATTGCTGGTAGACGTGGTTGTTTTGATGTTCTCTCTCGTTAGTTTCTGCCCCCACCTCCAGCAACTCTCCCTGCCTCGGCTATCAAAGGGCAAGACCTCAATCTCGGGATCACTTTTTCTTTCCAGTGAGACCGGACAAAAACCATCTCTGTCTACTACCGCAGGATCAACGTAGATGGGATAGAATAGGTTGGGCCGGTTGAACCTTCCGAATTTGGGATTCCGATTCCGCAAACTCTCGAACATTGAAGCGTCCGATCTCATCAGCCAAGTTCAGATCGTCGCTATCACCTGCTTTCTCAAGCTCGTTGATTTCTGTCTCAGGGTTGTTGGTGTAAACAAGCACGTACTCGTGGGTCTTGGAGATTTGCTTGTAGGTCTGGCCACGCTTGTTCGATTGCACGATCACGGCGGCGAAGAAGCTCTCTTCTCCGAACACTTCGTTCATCAGCATCCGCAGGTGATACAACTCGTTGTCGTCGATACTCACGAAGATCACACCATCGTCCTGCAACAAGGTGCGCGCTAACTTCAGCCGCGGGTACATCATACTTAACCAGTTCGAGTGATACCGCCCACCCGCTTGAGTATTTGTTACAAGGACGCGGCCGGCCTCGTCGGTCTGACCGGTCGCCCGCAGGTACTCGTCCAGTGGCTGGGTGAAGTTGTCGCTGTAGATGAAGTCGTTGCCGGTGTTGTACGGCGGATCAATATAGATCATCTTCACGCGGCCGGCGTAGCTCTTCTGCAGCAGCTTCAGCACCTCCAGGTTATCGCCTTCGATGAAGAGGTGCCGCGTCGTCGCCTCGTTCACCCCTTCCCCGGGCGCCGGCTTCAGCGTCCCTGCGCTCGGCGTACTCGCCAACCGCCGAGCCGCCCGCTTTCCCGGCCAGAACAGCCCGAAGTGCTCGGCGTCGCGACCGTCTTCTTCCACGTGGTCGCCCAGCGCCTCGCGCAGCGCGTCCCAGTTAATCTTCCCGTCGGCGAAGGCTTCAGGTGCAATGGCAGCCAGCGCATCCAGGCGTTCCTCGTCGAAGGTGAAGGTAGGGCGCAGTTTGGTGATCGTCATTTTCACTTGCCTCAAAGAGTTTTTCCGGACCGGGTGTCCTCGTCGCGCAGTTCTGCGGAGAATGGCGAGCGTTCGCGTACCCAACGGGCGATCAGCGGCACCTGGAAGCGGGGAACGCCGTTGACCACTTCCAGTAGCTCGCGGCGGCAGAGAATGGCCAGAGCGTGCTCGTTGCTAGTCTCCAATGTGCCGGCTGCAACTTGGGAAAGAACCTTCCGTTCTACTACGGACGCATATTCCCATAACTCATCGAAGTAGTTGCCGCCATGTTCAAATGCTGGGCTAACCACGGCCTCTACATCGGCTCTTGTGGCGACGCGGCGATGCTCACGATTCAACAAGTCCACCAGTTCCGGCGCAGATCAGTTGCACGGCAGGTATGGTTGGCCGTGCGTGAGTTCAAGGATCAATGCCGCGGTCCCGTTCATACTGCATCTGTTCCGCGAAACCGGGCAGCGGGTTCTTTGATGAGTCCCTTCGCCTCGTCCGCCCGAGGTAGCTGATCAGCAGACGGCGGGCATTGATCAAGTAGTCGCTCCAGTAGCGAGCCATCTCTCCACCGGAGCCGACCGAGCCAGCAGTAGGCGACCAGCGTTGGCTGTGTTCGAGCAGATCGTGCGCAAAAATTCAGCGCCGTTGCTCCCGGTACCAGCCACAACCTCCTCCAGCCGTTGGAATTCGTCCAGGCACAGGAGAAACCGCCGTTTGGGTGCGGTGCGTTCCACCAGTCCGTGCCACTGGCGAGCGTTACCCACGGGTCAGGCTGAAAATCCGCCAACGAGGACCCGACAGGATCAGGTTCCGTCCGGAGCTGGGCGCTGGTGACAACGTGCATCAGTCCGTAGGCAACGCCAGCTTCGGTCTTAGCGGCTGCAACGCCCTGCATGTTGGCCGACAGAGGCACTACCTCGGCTGGCAGGCGCACGGGCAAGTAGGCGATCAGCGATGTCTTACCCGTGCGGCGCTGCCCGGTCAGGACGAGCATCAACGGCCGCGGTGTGCGTAGAGATGTCTCAATCTCCCGGAACAGGTCGTCGCGACCTTTGAAGAGGCGTCCAGCGTCAATCGGACGTAGGTGTGGTCCGGCCAGGTAAACCGGTGCAATCTCCGTTTCGGTGCCGTGCTGCGCTTCAATCGCCCGTAGCGCGCCGGTTAGCACGCGCAGCCATTGGTCAATGATCTGTCCGAACTGCGAGGCCGGCCTCGGTTCCGCCGGTAACCAACGCTTCCCGCAGGTCGCGCAGGCGGTCTCGCTGCCGGTTCAGTCCTCCTGTTGCCGGTAGCGCGTGGATGCCTGCTGTGCAGCTTGGACACCCTGGCTCACATCGAGCAACGCCGGCAGAGTGGCGCCCGCGGGCTGGCGGAGGTGGCTCGCTCAACCAGCGCAGCTCGTCACGCGCTGCCGCAATCTCGTCGGTTTCCGCAGCGGGCGAGGCGATCCACAGCAATGAGGGTTTGCGCATGCTGCGCCGCTGCTTGCTGGCGAGTGGGTCGTCAGGTAGTCAATTGCCTGTCGCGCGCCCGCCTCGTTGTAACGGTAGGCATCGGCCAGGAAACGGCCCAAACCTGGCAGCGGCAGGACAATGACCTCGTCGTAGTAGATCGGCAGCCAGTGCAGCACCTGTCCTGCGCGCACTTGGTGCAACTCTTTGCAGAACCAACATCCACAATGCTTCGATCGGCCAAACCAAGAGCCGCAGGATCACCACTGCCCATGTCACCACCCACGCCACGCCGAACCCTACGCCGAACGCAACGCTGATCCCCGCGCCGAGCACCACGCCGAACCCCACGGGCATCATTGACATTATCATGCGCATACGGTAGGATGCCATGCGGAACGGAATGCCGACCGTCATGCCGAACATCATGCCGAACATCATGCCTATGTAGACGGCTAACATGCCGAACTCCACGTTGACAGGTATGCCGGGGCTTGGGCGACCACGGTCACAGATATTACGCCACCTCGGACATCACGCCGAGCCGATGCTCCATATCGTACCGACAAGATTACCGAGCAGCACGCAGATCGTCACCCGTTGCATAGTAGGAAACCAGGGAACCAAATCAAACGGCAGGCGCGACAAGACACCCTCGATAATGTTAGTGCCAGGCGTTTCAAAGCGGAAAGAACATCAGGAACGCGGTGAATAGGACCATTATCAACGTTACCGGTTGCACTAGGTGCGTTCCATCATCGCGTCGGGTTGCTCAGCCGCAAGCCTAAGGCAAACGGAAGGGTAAACGGAAGAACATACACCCATACGAAAGGTTGGCTGATCAGGGTCAAGGCCGCCAACCAGCAGTACGGCGAGAAGTGGTATGATCTGCAACAAGGAGATCGTTTGGCAGGCATAGCGAGCCAGCGCGGCGTTGGCCGCGAACTCCTTGCGCAGATGGAAGGGATTAGTATATAGCGCAGATCGGGATGGATCCGTCGCAGGTGGTCGGCCAGCGTAAAGGGCTTTGAAGTAGGTCCAGTACAGCAGGCGGGCGCAGCCACTTCGCCACCAGGTGATCCACTCGGACCAGCGTGACGGCGTCACGGTTGCCCCCGCCCAGTCCCAACACCGCCATCAGCCAGCGCAAGAACTCCCGCACCGGGAGCACGCCCGTCACCGCCAGGATCACGAGGAGCACGATCACCATCCCCACGACCCAGTTCCTCGCTTCATCCTGCCGCGCGCCGAGCCAGCCGGCCAGCCGTCCCACCGCCGCGGGCGTCGTCCACAGGGAGTGCGCAAGCCACTGCCTGACTCGCACCCTGACGCCGCGGTAGCCCGCGGCCTCGCGCTCAAACTGCGTCCGGATCCATGCCTCATCCTGGCCCGTTCACCTGCGCCTCGAAAACGGTGTACGCGGCCATCTGCAGGAGAAATGGGTGGCGACCGCCAAGCTTGCGGGCCAACGCCTGGTCATGCCGCCCAACGCAGGTTGGCTCGCAACCGCCGTCGAGGGGAGACGCACCAGCGCACTCGCCTCATCTTCGGACAGTTCTTCCAGGTAACGGGTGTTGCCCAGGTTGAAGAAGCGTGAAACCGAGCGCACCCGGCTGCCGTAAAAGCTGAGGGGACGGGCCGAGGCAATGATCAGCATCAGCACCTGGTCATCCATCGCCGCGCGCAACGCGTCGAAGAAGTGGTCGTCGAACTCGGTCGGTGCATCCAGGAGCGCCTCGAACTCGTCCAAACACAGGACGCAGCGCAGCCCCGCCTCGGCCATCGTCTGCAGGCCCTGGCGAAACGTCGGCAGGTCGCGGCACGGGGTCGGCCAGGCTGGGAGCAGGGATCCTTTAGGGTGCCATCTGCGGGCCGTCGCGAGTGCGTTTCCCACCGTCTGCAAGAATCCGGCCAGGTTGCGCACCCGTGCATCCTGCAGACTCACGTAGCTCACCAGGAACCACTGCGATGCCTGCACCCGCCTGGGTAAGTCTGGTAGAGGTGGTAGAGCAGCGAGCTCTTCCCGATGCGCGGCGGCCCCACCACGCCCACGCTCGTCATCTGCGCGCCGGACATCCGCTGGATGATGAAACGGATCTTGGGTACGGCCAACGAACCGCGGCGGGTCCACTGATGCGGCGCCGTAGAAGAAGGGATTGGTCGGTGCGGTGTTCGCCATTCGGGCGCTCCCTATTCCGTCAGTCCGGTCACCAGGCGGTCGGCCTGGGTCGTCTCGTCGCCAAAATCATCGAAGTACTGCCGGAAGCGTGCTTCGACCCCACGGCTCGCCGCGTGCGCATTGCCGGTACGACGCGCACGAGAAGCGGGCGTCGCAATAGCGACAGATATCGGTCGCAAAGGTGCGTTGTCCCCGGCAGCCGAGCTTGCAGCGTCGTCAGGTCCGGCGGCGCAAAGCAGCCGTCCTCGATCTCATCCACCGTCTCCCCGAACTCGCGCACCGTCTCCGCCACGTGCCCCGGCTCGAACGGAATCGGGATCACCGGCTCCCAGCGGCCCAACTCATACGCCATCCGGCGCTCATCCCGCACGTTGGCCGCCTGCTTCAGCGCCTCCGGCAGTTGCGTGCAGATCACGGCCGTCTCGTCCAGCCGCTGTCCCCGCAGGTTCTGCCAGATATGCGCGTACACGTTCAACTGCCGCTCGTAGTCCTCGATATTCGCCCGGATCGCCTCCGTCTCGTGCGTCTTTATATCGTACATCACCACGCGCTCGTCCTCCCGCA
>NZ_JADIZS010000078.1:0-26235 GCF_016704685.1 Candidatus Amarolinea dominans | reverse complement strand
GGGAACCTGTCTCAACGCAAAGACGTTGTGGTTTCAAACGACAATCATCATCGGTCGGGACGATGTGCTTGATCACGATTTCATTTTTTCCGACAACAACGTGATCAATTAACAACCGAATCACTTCCTGTTGTAAATCCGGGCTGGGATTTGCAAGGTTTTCCTGGATACGCTGGCAATATTGCTGGAAATCTTCGATCAATTCCTGCTTGATTTGTTCGGACTTGGCCTCTTGCTCGATTTGCAGAAGGCGCGTTTGAATGTTTTTTTGCTCCTCATCCAGACGTTGTTTGCGCACCAGGTAGGATGGCTTTTCGATCTGCTCATCTTGGTACAAATCCAGCAGACGTTCTTGCTGACGGTCGAGCGATCGCAAGCGATTTTCCAACCGCTCTTTCTCACCTTGCTCGATGTTGGCAGCTTCATCGCAGCCCCACGCTTGGGAAATCAGTTTGGGATTTTTCAAAAGCTCCACCACTGCGTTCCAAACCAGGGTTTCAACGGTGTTGCCGTCAATGCGGCAGGTATGCTCAGGCGTATCGGGGGCACGGTGAACACCGCCATAGCCACAGCTGTAGGAAAAATAGCCATTCCCTGGCGCGGGCGGTGAGTGTATGGCCACAAGTGGCGCAAATCAACAAGCCGCAGCAGGGATAGCGGTGGTTGCGATTGTTGCGCATTGAGAATCGCTGGTTCGTTTTCAGTCGTTCTTGTGCCATGCGCCAGATATCCTTGTCCAAAATGCTGGGACGGGAATGGCAATCCATTCTTCTGTGGGGCGAAGCATACTCACCGGGCAAAGACGCTTGCCATGCCCAATTTTACGCAATCGCCCCACCTCATGATACACCTTTTCGGTGCGATTGTAGTAAGCCAATCCGGTATATTGGGTTTGTCGCAGGATGTTTCCAATCAGGCTACTGCGCCAGCACTTCCGCGACGCGGTTGGAGGCCGTCTCGATTCAAACGATCTGTGATTTCTTGAATAGTCATCGGCTCGGATTGGGTGTACCAGGCGTAAATTTGACGCACGACCCTGGCTTCTTCGGCATTGATTTCCCAACGCCCGCCTTCCGCCCCTGTTTTGGGCACGTAATCATACCCATATGGGGTCTGTGGGTTGACTATTGCTCCCTGACGTGCACAATGCAGACGCCCTCGCCGCATCCGTTCGGCAATCACAGCCCGTTCATACTCGGCAAACAACCCTTGAATGCCGAACAACAGTTGGCTCTGCGGGCTATCACTCACCGGAGGCTGGTTCACAAACAACATTTGTATCCCGGCTTGCCGAAATTCTTCCAGCAGAAGCACCTGCAACATGTACACCCTTGCCAACCGATCTGGACTCAGGCAGATCACCACCTGGTAACAGCCTTCACCTTCTCGGTCTCGTAACCGATCCAGCGCCGGACGATCCAATTTCGCCCCGCTCACCGCCTCGTCCAGAAAATACAAGTCCTTTCGCAAGGCGTACCCCTCGTGGGTGGCATATTCTTCAATCGCCGCCACCTGGCTGGCTATCGTAGCCTCCTCTTCCTGGCGTTGCGTCGAAACACGGGCCAACACCGCGCCTGTCTGTTTCATTACGCCTCCTTCGGCTCTGTTTCTTGACTCAACTTTCAGAAGCGGGCTTTCGGTCTGTGCATGGCATCTCGATGGGCTTGGCGTTCCATCCGTACTCTCCCTTTTTTTTTTTTTTCATTGGCTGCCTCCTGAATTTCGCCTCATGACTTTATTTCAGGATAGCCCATTTCAGCCACCGTAACTTCAGCGTTCTCGCTTGCGCCCGAAACAGATAGGAAGTTCTATTCGATTGTCAAAGTGCAAGTCCCTTCTCTTCACCACCTTCTTGTCGTTTGTAACCATAACGCCAAGACGCCAGGGCGCAAAGACGCAAAGGATATTCGGGAGAGCGCTGCTCATTCACGGATGGTTCAGCCCGTGAATTCGCTCTGCCACGAATTTCACGCCTCGAGCAGTCACACCCACCACCAACCTGCTTCAGCAGGTTTCGGTGTATCAGACCGTGAATTCATTCACGGGGCGGTGTATCAGACCGTGAATTCATTCACGGGGCGGTGTATCAGACCGTGAATTCATTCACGGGGCGGTGTATCAGACCGTGAATTCATTCACGGGGCGGGCAGCATGGGCAGACGGACGCCGTGGCGGCGGGCCGCATCCTGGGCCTGGGCATAGCCGGCATCGGCGTGGCGCGCAATGCCCATGCCAGGATCGCTGGTCAGCACGCGCTGCAGGCGCCGAGCCGCCTCCGGGGTGCCGTCAGCCACGATCACCTGGCCTGCGTGTTGACTGTAGCCGATGCCGACGCCGCCGCCGTGGTGAAAGCTGACCCAGGTGGCGCCGCCGGCCGTGTTGATCAGCGCATTCAGAATGGGCCAATCGGATATGGCGTCGGAGCCATCCAACATGCCTTCGGTTTCGCGGTTGGGCGAGGCCACCGAGCCGCAGTCGAGATGATCGCGGCCGATGACGATCGGCGCCCTGACCTCGCCCCGCGCCACCAGGTCGTTGAAGGCCAGCCCAGCCCGCGCCCGCTCACCGTAACCCAGCCAGCAGATGCGCGCAGGCAAGCCCTGGAACGCAACCCGCTCACGCGCCAGGCGAATCCAGCGCGCCAGGTGTTGATTTTCGGGGAACAGTTCCAAAATGGCCCGGTCGGTGCGGTAAATGTCTGCGGGATCGCCGCTGAGGGCCACCCAGCGAAACGGCCCCTGCCCTTCGCAGAAGAGCGGTCGCACATAGGCCGGCACAAAGCCCGGATAGGCGAAGGCATCGCTCACGCCCTGGTCGAAGGCGCGCTGGCGCAGGTTGTTGCCGTAGTCGAAGACGATGGCGCCGGCCTTCTGCATGTCCAGCATGGCCTGCACGTGCGCGGCCATCGAAGCCAACGCCTGGCGCTGGTACCCGGCCGGATCGCGCTGGCGCAGGCTGGCCGCCGCCGCCAGGCTGAGGCCGGCCGGTAAGTACATCAACGGATCGTGCGCGCAGGTCTGATCGGTGACGACGTCGGGCGTCACCCCGCGGGCCACCAATTCGGGCAGCACAGTGGCGGCATTGCCGATCAGCCCGATGGAGCGCGGGACGCCGGCCTGCACGGCCTCTTCGACGCGGGTCATCGCCTCTTCCAGGTCATCCACGACTTCGTCCAGGTAACGCGTGGCCAGGCGCCGCGCGGCGCGCGCCGGATCCATCTCGACGATCAGCGCGACCCCTTCGTTCATCGTCACCGCCAACGGCTGCGCGCCGCCCATCTCGCCCAGGCCGGCCGTCAGCACGAATTTTCCCTTCAAACTGCCGCCAAAGTGCTGCCGCGCCAGCACGCCCAGCGTCTCGTAGGTGCCTTGCAGGATGCCCTGCGTGCCGATGTAAATCCAGGAACCGGCCGTCATCTGGCCGTACATGATCAACCCTTCCGCCTCCCAGCGGTCGAAGTTGGCCTGCGTGGCCCAGGCCGGCACGATGTTGGAGTTGGCAATCAGCACGCGCGGGGCATCGGGGTGGGAGGGAAAGACGGCCACCGGCTTGCCGCTTTGCACGAGCAGCGTTTCGTCGCCGTTCATGCTGGCGAGGGTCTGCAGGATCGCGTCGAAGCATTCCCAGTTGCGCGCCGCTTTGCCGCGGCCGCCGTAGACGATGAGGTTGTCCGGATCCCAGGCCACCTCCGGGTCGAGATTGTTCTGCAACATGCGATAAGGGGCTTCGAGGAGCCAGTTCTGGCACGTCAACTGCGTGCCGCGCGGGGCGCGGACGATTCGCTGCGGAGACATCGTTGTCACCTCCCAAGAAGTAAGAGGCCTAGCGCCGCAAGAAGCTGCCGCCCAGGACAGCGACGCCAACGGTGATGAGCAGGAAGGGCGCGATGATGCGCACCACCGTGCCGCCAAAGAAGCTGCCGAACAGCACAAAGAAGAAGAGGCCAATGGCTCCCACGACGACGCTGCTCCAGAGCAGGCCGCTGCTGCGAGTTTCCGGCTGGCCCAGCGCGTACATGGCAAACAGACCCAGGCCCACAGAAAACGGAATCAGGGACCAGGCGTAGGTCCAACTGCGCCAGTCATCGCTCAAACTCTGATAGAGAAAAAGCAGGCCGAGCACCAGGAAGATGGACGCAGGCACGGCCAGGCCGATGACCTTCGTGCGCTGGCGCCACCAGATGAAGATGGGCGCCCAGAACGCCGCCGACAAGAACAGAATGATCAACGGCCAAAACCGCCAGGCGTTGAATTCGATGCCCATACGGACCAGCAGCCAATCGGCCGTGGTGAACAGCAAGAAGACGATGCCGAGCAGAATCAACATCGTGCCGGCGTACAGCGTACCCCTGTTTTGCATGTTGCCCCCTTAGGCGCCGGTCTCCTGACCAGCGCAAACCCTGTCCCTGTCCCTGTGCCTATCTTGCAGGCTGCCGAATGAATTCGGGGCGAAGGGGCGTTCCACCGCAGGGCCAGCCTGCGCTGGCCGGCGCCGCGTCCCCGCAGGTGAACGCCTGGCGGTACTCCCTTTAGGTGCGATTTCAATCGCCGGCTGGTTGATCACCGCCAGCGGAAGCGACCGACGACGCGGCCGCGCGCCGTGCGGCCACCAGGTCGTGCAACTGCTGGCGGTGGGTCACATTCCATTCGCCCGTCATCAACTGCTTGACCTCTTCCAACTCCAGGAAGAAGATATCGCTCGCCTCGCGCAGGCGCTGATCGGCCAGGGCTTCCTGCGCCGCGGCCAGGAGCCACACACGAGTGGCGGCCAGCCAATGGGCGCGGGCATCATCGGCTTGATCGAGCAGTTCGCCATAGCGCCGGCGCGCCTGCAGCAGGGCCTCGACACTGCGGCGCCGCAAGAAACGCAGGTGTTCCAGCAGTTTTTGTTCGGCCTGCGCCAGGCGAGTGGCGGGGTCCTGCCCCGGCGGCGCCAGGTAAGCCGCCAGCTTCACGCTCAATTTCGCGGGGTCTTCGCGCCAGCGTGGGCTGGACAACTCCGGCTCGTCAACGCCACGATGGCCGAAACGACCGATGAACGCCTCATGGCTGTCTGTCCCACGCGCCACGCGACCCAGAGCCAGGTCATAGCCGGACACCGGCGTCATCAAATCCGCTACCTCCACGGCTGACGCATCGCTCCACGCCTCCTTCTGCGCCAGGAGCACCTCCTGGCTGCTCTCCTGCCAGGCCAGATGCATCTGCTCCCAGGTTGTCAGCGCCAGGATGCCCTGCGGCTCGATCTCCTCCATCACCTGCAAGAGGTCGGCCTGCCCCCAGCGGGTGTCGCGCACACGCACGTACCAGCGCTGCACGCGTTGACAACGATCAGCCGCGGCCGCGGCCGCGGCGGTCAGCGCTTTGCTGCTGCGGCCGCCCAGGCCCACCTGAGCCAGCAGCCCACCGCGTCCGGCCGCGTCCGTCAGTGGGACGGCCGCGGTCCGTCGCCGCTGGTAGGGGCGGCCCTCGACCAACTGCCAGAGCGCCCCGTCGGGAAGCTCCGTCTTCATGACTCCGGCCGTTTGCCGCTGCGCGGCCTCCAGCACCGGCACCACCACCGACCAGGTCAATGGCATGGGGTGCAGCGGCACCAACTGATTGTCACTGACCGGCTCCCAGACCGTCAGGTCTACATGACTCTCTGCCAACCGTCCTACTCCTTGCGCACAGGCTCGACAGGCGTCGCGGGTGCGTCTGCATGTCTCATTCTAACAAACAACGCGCAGACGGTCAAGCGGGTTGCGCACCTGCCGACATCGAGGTGCTTCCTGCGCTTTTGTCCTGACCCATCCTTGCGCGCACCCTGATCACGTTTCTTTTCCTATCCCACCAGCGTCTTGATTCATACAGCCATACAGCCAGCCTGATTGCCCTTCATCAGCGCGGGCCTTTCGTGATGCCACCGTAAGCAACGGAGCTATGAACGGAGGTCATCTCATGTTAGGTCGAAAATCACAGCCGCCGGCGCTGCGCTGGCTCATGCCTCGTACGATTTTGCCGGTCCTGCTGCTCTTTCTTCTGAGTGTTCCTGCCTTGGCCCACCCCGCGACGCAAGATTCACCGCCGCCTGCTGACCCGGCTGGCGAGCCGGTCGCTGCACCAGACACTCGCACCTTTCCCAACATTCCATCTCCCAATGGCCTGGCAATCGCCCCGCTCACCCAACGGCTGTATGTGACCAGCCGCAACAGCAACCAGGTCCTGATGCTGGACGCTCAGACCGGCGCCGTTCTGAAGCAGGCGGCCGTCGGCGTCCTACCCTGGGGCGTTGCCGTCAACCCATCCAACAACCGGCTCTATGTCGCCAACTTCACCAGCGGCGACCTGTATGTCCTGGATGCCACGACCCTGGCGAGGATCACGATCGCCTCGCTCGGCAGTGGCGCAGAGCCGGCCTTCATCGGTGTTCATCCCGATTCCGGTCGCGTGCTGGTGGCCGGCCACGGGCGCAATCAGCTCTGGGTCCTGACGCCCGACGGGGTCATCGAGCACAGCATCCCAACTGGCGGAAACGGAGCCTGGGGCCTGGCCGTGCATCCTTACCTCAAGCGCGTGTATGTCGGCCACCGGGACAGCGCCAACGTCATCACCTTCGATGGCAACAACAACTGGCAGCCCATCGCCGGCCAAAGCATCACCCCGTGCGGGGTCACAGGCCATCCCTTCGCGTTGAATTTCAACCCGGTCAATGATCGCCTCTACGTCGCCTGTGCGCCGGATCAGAACGTCTCGCAGGTGAAAGTCTATCGGGCCAGCAGCGGTGGGTTGACCCTGGTGGCCAGCCTGGCCGCAGGCTCCGGCGGGCCTGATGGCGGCGGCGGTATCGCGATCAACACGGCGACCAATAATGTCTTCTTCACCAACTCGACCAGCCGGTCGGTGACGGTGATTGGCAGCAACCCAGACCGCGTGGTGGCGACGGTCCAGGCTGGCGCCGATCCGTTTGGCGCGGTCGCTGACGCTTTTACCGGCAATATCTACATCGGGAACCGGGCCGGTAACACCGTCACGGTCGTCACCGATAATGCCTATGGCGCCGATGCAACGGCGCCCAAGCTGACGTTGTCACGCCAGGATGGCTGCGAAGGCTTGCAGATCACGGTGACCGGCCGCAATTTCCCGGTCACGCCGCCGCGCGGCACGGGTCATGTCTGGTTACGCTTCGATGGTGTCCACGTGGGCGCCGTGGCGCCGGATGGGCAGGGATCGTTCTCGACCACGTTTACCATTCCGGCCAGTCGCGGCGGCGCCGATTACGTGGTCGCCGCGGACCTGTTGACCAACTGGCTGCAGGTGGGCGCACCCCTGCGCACCCCGCGTACCGATGGCCTGCCCATCATCTTCATCCCGGGCGCGGGCGGGTCAGAACTGAGGGCCGAGGAGACGTTCACCTTCTGGAGCGGCCTGATTGAGCAGCACACCTTCTTCGAGAACAGCATCCTGTGGCTCGATGGGTGGGCCGTGTGGGCCAACCTGACCGGCGATCCGGAATACATGGACGCGCTGGCCCTGGACCTGGACGGCGATTCGGCGCACCCCGATTTCTTCGGCGGCCGGCCCAGTCGTATCAAGGTTGGAGGGCCAGTCCGCCAGGTTCAAGTGGCCTGGATCGTGCAGGATGTCTACCAGGGGATGATCAACAAGCTGGAGTCGCTGGGTTACCTGGAAAATGTGCTCTTGTTCTACTACCCGTATGACTGGCGCAAGGACTGGGCGCATACCGACAGCGACCTGGCGGCCACGATTGACGCCGTGCTGCAAACCACGCAGATGGACAAGGTGGTTCTGATGGCGCACAGCACGGGCGGCCTGGTCGCGCGCAACTATCTGCTCCATTACGGCGCCGGCAAAGTGGATCAGCTCATCACCATGGGCACCCCTTACCTCGGCTCACCGATGATTGCCAAGTACCTGGAGGCCGGCGACGACATGAAGGCCCATCTGCAGCCTGCGGAAACCTGGTGGCTGGCGCAGAACTTCCTGGGGCTTTACCAACTGCTGCCCCAACCCACCTGGTTTGCGGCCGCGGCGCAGGATGGCATCTTCCCCTACTACCTGGTGCGAACCCGCGTGGACGCCAACCTGGGCACCGTCTACGACCCACTCAATTACGCCGATAGCGAAGCATTTCTAGCCAGCCGGCACAATCAGCTGCTGCTTGAAGTCAGCGAGACCGTGCGCGAGTCCGCGGTGGGCAACATGTCTGTGCTGACGGACCAATACTTCAATCAGCGGATTATGGGCACAGGGATCGCGACACCCGGCATGATTCTTTTCACGCCGCACCAGGAATGTGCCGAGCATTGCGGCTGGTTCGGTGGACCCTGCACGATCAAGTGCAAAGACAAACGGGAAGTGCCGCTACCCCAACTCAGCCTGTGGGGTGATGACTCTGTACCCGAGACCAGCGCGCGCGGGGCCAATCGGCCCGCCGTTGATGATCGTTTTTACCCGGTGGCGGAGTCAATCACGGAAAGCTGCCCCTGACACCACGGTGCAAGGTTGGCTCGAACAGATGCTGGCGGGACGTTTGTGTAGCAATACGCAGGTGCTGTCCGCAGAGGCGGCCACGGTCGAGCCGCAGCAGGTGACCGGGACCCAATTCACCCTCTTCGGCGACGCGCGTCTGCGTTTCTTCGATACCCAGGGACGACATACCGGCCCTCGCCCCGATTCTGGATTCGTGGTCGAATACGGGATTCCCGGCCTGAGTTACGTGGAGACACGTGGTGCGGCCGTGGCCATGATTACCGGCGGCGGCCCCTACACCGTGACCGTGACCGGTACGCAGGCGAACGACGCCGCGCTGTTGCAGGTCACCCAGATGGTCAATGGGGTCAGTGAACAATCCACCGTCTACACCAGCATCGCGATCAGCGGTACAACGGTGGCGACGCTGACGATCGCGGGGCCGAGCGCCGTGCCATCACCCCTGCAAGTCACCTATGCCCCGGACTGGCCCATCCAAACCATGCCCGGCGCCACGTTGACCGGGGATGCGGCCAACGATGTGGCCGCGCCCACCGGCATCTTGTCGTTGGACCTGCGCACACGCACCGTAACGGTCGCCGCGCGTGACGAGGCAGATGGTTCCGGCCTGGCATCCATTCTCTACAGCCTGGAGACGCCTCCGGTCAACTACCAGGTCTACACCGGCCCCTTCGTGCTGCCGCCCGGCGCTGGCAGCGTCTCCGCGGTGGCAACCGATCGCGCCGGCAACAGCGGGCCGGTCGGGCAGGCGCATCTGCAGTGGTTTCCGATCATCAAGCGCCATTGAGGAGAGTGTTGCAGAATTGAGATCAAGCGGCGGGGGTCAAGCCCAACCTGCGCTCAACACCCGCCGCTTTGGACATCGTGGCTGCAAAGCCGCCGATGATCATGTAGGGCGCGCCGATCCGTTCGAGAGTGCGCAAGATGTCAAGAAAGAGGCTGAGGTCGGGCCTGTCTTCGCTCGGCACGTTCGATCTCCTCCAGAACCTTCAGGTTGAGTTCATACAGCGTCAGATCGGGGTAGCGTCGCCGGAGACGGCCGCGGATGGCGCCGACGACCCATTCACGCGCCGCCAGCATCGCCTGCAGACGCTCACCGGGTGACAGTCGCCCGCGCAAGCGCATGAATTGATGATCTATCGGGTCAAAGCGATACCTCTGTACGTCCATCTTGATACCATCCCTTCATTCGCATTCCAAACCCGCCAGGTCTCTCTGATGCTCGTCCGCCCCGATTCGATACGCCACGTTTGGGTCGTTGGGAGAGCCAGTCAATTGAAGGCGGCCTTCCTCCACCACCACGCTTCACGGCCATCGGCGTCCCCCTCGCTAACGCGCAGCGCCTCGGCGCCGGCGCTGACCTCGGCAAACTCGCTGGCCTCGCCGGCATAGAAGCGATAGCCTTCCGCGGCCAGGCGCGTCTGTTCCTGCGCTTGCGCTGCAGTCAGCGCTTCACTGATGACCTGGCTGCGGCTGAGTCGCGCTTGACGGGCGCGGTGATCGGCGTAATCCAGCAGGTTACCGGGTAACGAAATCGTGATCTTGCGGTACTGGGCCGTCATGACGCACCTCCTGATTAGAGATGCTTTCAGTATATCTCTACCTGGGTGCTTCCGCAAGTCACATCATGGGAATGACCCAGACGGCTGCCGATTCGGCATACCGCCATGATCATTCCGCGCCGCGCCGGCCAGCAGTCTGGCGGCCGCGCCACCAGGGCCAGTCGCTGCGGGCTTGAAAGCCGGTTCAACCATCACGGCCGCGCAGCAGCATTCAATTGTCATTATCTTGATTCGATGTTACAATTCCGCAGCTTGTAGATTTGGCTGCTTGATCGAGGAAGGCCGATGACCACACCGTTTCTCCGTCAACTTACCCTGCGCAACTTGCTTTCATTTGGACCAAAAAACTGAGCCGCTTCAGCTCGGCTCGCTCAATGTGTTGATCGGGCCAAACGGCTCAGGCAAGTCCAACTTCATCGAGGCCCTTTCGCTGCTGCGTGCCAGTGCGCGCGATCTGCGCAGCGGCCTGAAAGGAGGTGTCAGCGATTGGATATGGAAAGGCGACCCCAAAGGCGTGGCGAGCCTTGAGGCGATTCTTGCCAACCCACACGGACAAGAGCGCCAGGGCTTGCGCCATCGCCTTGCTTTCCGCGCCGAGCAGCAAACGTTTCAACTCGAAGACGAACGCATCGAGAACGAAGCCCCCTATGCTCACCAGTCCGAGGCCTACTTCTACTATCGCTACCAGGGCGGGCAGCCCGTGCTCAACATCAGGAACGGCCAGCGCCGCCTGACGCGTGAGAATGTCGAACTCAATCAATCCATCCTCCCGCAGCGGCGCGACCCCGACACCTATCCCGAAATCTCCCGCCTCGTCAGCATGTACGAGCGCATCCGCTTGTACCGTGAGTGGGCGTTTGGGCGTAACACCGTTTTTCGCGCGCCGCAACAAACTGACTTGCGTACCGACCGGTTAGAGGAGGACTTCTCCAACTTGGGCATGTTTCTCAACCGGTTGCGCCTCAACCCCAAAGCCAAAAGCGCCCTGCTCAACGCGCTCCGTGACTTGTACGATGGGTTGACCGATTTTGAGCTGAGCATTGTCGGCGGCACGGTACAGGTCTTTTTCACCGAAGGCTCCTTTACGGTTCCCGCCACACGCCTTTCGGATGGCACTTTGCGCTACCTGTGCCTGCTGGCCATTTTGTGCGATCCGGAACCACCGCCCCTCATTGGTATCGAAGAGCCGGAGCTAGGTTTGCACCCTGACATCCTGCCTAAAATCGCTGACTTGCTCATCGAAGCATCCAAGCGCACCCAACTTATCGTGACTACCCATTCTGACATGTTGGTGGACGCGCTCACGGAGCATCCCGAAACCATCGTCATTTGTGAAAAACACGCCGGGCAAACGGTGATGCAGCGGCTTGAGGCCGAACAACTGGCGCACTGGCTGCAAGACTACCGGTTGGGCGAATTGTGGATGCGCGGAGATCTCGGAGGGACGCGTTGGTGAAAGTCTATGCGTGATTCGTGTGTTGTCTTGATCGGAGCCGGCAGCGCCGGCGTGGGACTCGATACCCTGTGCGATCTGTTCGCGCACCGCGATGATCTGGCCGGGGCGACCATTGGTCTGGTGGATGTGGATGCGCCGGCGCTGGCGAAGGTGGAGCGCCTGGCCCAGCGCCTGAACGCGGCCAGTGGCGCGCCCTTCACGATCCAGGCCAGCACGGACCGACGGGCGCTGTTGCCCGGTGCGGAATTTGCCATCATCGCGGTCGAGGTCAACCGCCTGCCGCTCTGGCGCCTGGACTGGGAAATCCCCCGGCGGCATGGCGTGCGCCACATCCTGGGCGAAAATGGCGGGCCAGGCGGGCTGCTGCACGCGCTGCGCACCGTGCCCCTGGTGCTGGAGATTGCGCGGGATATCGAAGCGCTCTGCCCGGACGCACTGGTCATCAATTTTACCAACCCCCTCTCCCGCGTCTGCCTGGCTCTCAGCCGCTACACGCGTCTGAACGTCATCGGCCTCTGCCACCAAATCGGCGCCGGTCTCGCCAACGTCGCCCAAACGCTCGACCTGGACGAGAGCGAGATTGACCTGCAGGCCGTTGGCATCAACCACTTCACTTGGATCACCGCGCTGCGCCATCGCCGCAGCGGCGCGGACCTCTACCCGACTTTCCGCACGCGGCTGGCGCTGCGCCCGCCGACCTTCGAACCGCTCTCGCGGCGCCTGTACGACGCCTTCGGCCTTTTCCCCGCGACCGGCGACGATCACCTCGGTGAGGAAATCGGCTGGGCCTGGGAGACTGATCCCCTGGCCGCGGACACGGCGGCCGCGGTCGAACCGGCTCTTTTCCGCAGCCAACAGGGACTCAAGGAAATGACCGCCGCCGCCCTGGATGAAGCCTTGCACGATGATGACGCGCTGGCCGCGCTGCTCGACCATCGTTCGGACGAACGCATCGTGCCGGTCATCTGCGGGGTCCTGCACAACCGCCTGCAGCTCGAACTGGCCGTCAATGTGGTCAACCACGGCGCGGTGCATAACTTGCCTGACTGGATGGTGGTCGAGACGCCGGCCGTGGTCAGCCGTGCCGGGGTGCAGCCGCTGGCCGTGGGCGATCTGCCGGCCGGCTGCGCCGCCCTGCTCCAGCAGCGCAGCGCCATCGCCAGCCTGACCGTGGAGGCCGCGGTGCATGGCGACCGCCAGGCGGCCCTGCAGGCGCTGCTGCTCGATCCGGTGGTCAACAGTTACACGGCTGCCGCGGCTCTGCTGGATGACCTGCTGGCGGCGCAGGCGGGCTATCTGCCGACCTTTGCGCCCACCTGAGGAGCCGGAAGATGCCCAAGAGCTGGCTGATGATCGCACTAATTGCCGTCAACGTGGTCAGCACTGGCCTTTCCGTGGTCGCGTTCAAACATGCCGGCATGGCCCTGGAGCCACGCGGTTTTCTCTGGCAGCAGATTCAGGGCAACTTTTGGGGTTTCGTCAGCGTGCTTGCCTTCACGTTCCTGACGCGGCACCTGGCGCTGAACGTGGCCTACCCGCTGACGGTTGGGCTGGCGGTCTTGCTCGTTCAACTGGTCTTTGCCCGTCTCTTTTTTGGCGAAGCGCCCACCCCGACCCAAATCACCGGCGCGCTGCTCATCGCCGCGGGCATTGTGTTGGTGGCCAGCCGGCGGTAGCTGGACACCACAGGAGGTTTCTATGCAAGCCATCGTCTTTCGCTACAGTCTGCCGCGCTTTGCCCTGGCGACGGCGCTGGGCGTGCTGACGCCGCGTGCCTACACCGGGCCGCTGGCGCCGACCTCCCTCCTGGAAGTACCCGAACCGACGTTGCCGGCCGACGATTGGGCCATCGTGCGCACCGCGCTGTGCGGCATCTGCGGCAGCGACACCAAGCAGATCTACCTCGATGGCGCGTTCGACAACCCGCTGACCTCGCTCATCTCGTTCCCGCACATCCTGGGCCATGAGGTCGTGGGCGTCATCGAAGCGGTGGGGCCGGGCGTCAGCACACGCCGGGTGGGCGAGCGGGTGGCGGTCAATCCGTGGCTCTCTTGCGGCCCGCGCGGCATCCAACCGCCCTGCGCGGCGTGTCAACAGGGCCAGGTGACGCTGTGCGAGCATTTCACTGAAGGACACCTGGCGCCGGGGATTCACCTGGGTAACTGCCGCAGCGCGGGTGGTGGCTATGCGCCGCGCCTGGCCGGTCACGAGTCGCAGTTGATGCCCATTCCCGACGCGGTCAGCCCCGAGCAGGCGGTCTTCGCCGATCCCTTTGCGGTCAGCCTGCACGCAGTGCTCAAGGCGCGGCCCGCGCCCGGCGCCGCGGTGCTGGTTTATGGCTGCGGCACGTTGGGGCTGCTGGCGATCACCATCCTGCACGTCCTTTTTCCAACCGCGCAGATCATCGCCGTTGCCCGCTATGCGCACCAGGAGCAGATGGCGCGGGCGCTGGGCGCACAGCGGGTGATCCGCACACGCCGGGCTGACCAGATCATCGAGACCGTGGCCGGCCTCACCGGCGCGCCCATTCTGCGCCCGCGCCAGGGCCTGCCGTGGCTGCGCCAGGGCGTGGACATCATCTACGACATGGTTGGTTCGCCGGAATCGTTGGAGGTGGGCGTGCGCGTGACCAACCCGCGCGGGCGCATCGTCATCAGCGGGGTGGATCGGCCGGCGCGCTTCGAATGGACGCCGCTCTACTTCAAGGAAGTGCAGTTGATCGGATCGAATGCGTTTGGGGTGGAAGAATGGGACGGGGTGCGCCAACATGCCATGGCGTTCTATCTGCAATGGGCGGCCGAGGGCCGGTTCGACCTGGCGCCCCTGCTCACGCATCGTTTTCGCCTGGCGCAGTACCGGGACGCGTTTGTCACCGCGCAGCGCAAAGGCAGCCAGCAGGCGGTCAAAGTGGTGTTCGATTTGCGTGCAGAGGATGCCTGACGACTGGGACTCGTCGCGCTGCCTGCGGTGTGCAAACGACCGCTGACGATCAGGTCGGTTCTTCGTCGGCGATGGGGAATGTCACAAAAAAGGTGCTGCCCTGACCCAATTGGCTCTGCAGCCAGATGTGGCCGCTGTGAAGTTCGACCAGACCGCGCGTGATGTGCAGGCCCAGCCCGGCGCCGGTTTCACCGGTCAGATGGGCATTTTCCCCGCGAAAGAAGCGATTGAAGATGCGCCCCTGGTCGCTCTCCGGAATGCCAACGCCATTGTCGCTGACAGCCATCTGCACAAATCCAGACTCTGCCGCCAGGGTCAGGCTGACAGTGATGCGGCCGTGGTGACCGGTGTACTTGACGGCATTGCCAAGCAGGTTGCCGATGATCTGGGTGGCGCGCGTGCGGTCACACAGAACCGGCGGTAAGTCCGGCGCAACGTCGAGAGTGAACTGCTGCTCCCTGGCTTCCATCTGCGGCATCATCTCGGTGGCAACTGCACGGACCAACCGCGACAAATGGGCCGGCACCAGAACCAACTCAACCCGGCCCGCTTCCAAACGCGTAGCGTCCAACAGATTGCTGGAGATGGACAGCAGGCGCTGCACGCCGCTTTCGACGATATGCAGAATTTCCGTTTGTTTGTCAGACACGACGCCGAACATGCCATCCAGGAGCATCTCGACGTAGCCGGTGATCGAAGCGAGCGGCGAACGCAGCTCATGCGCCGCGATGGAAACGAACATGGACTTCAGTCGGCGTCCGCGCCGCGATTCAGCCATGAAAGCTCGAACCGCGGCAGTTTTCCGGCCATAATAGCGGCCATCTCCCCCTCGCTGCCGATCAATTCTGGCACCAGGTCGTAAATGGATACGCCCACGCCGCTCTTGTCGGCGCATTCGAACAGCGCCGCAACGCCGCCGATCTGTTGCACCTGCAGTGCTGCGTTTGTGATGGCATAGGCCAAGCGGCGCTCTTGAAACAACAAGAGCGCCACCGTCACCGTCATGTTCAGATCATCATTGGTCATTTTGTGCTGCCTATGCCAGCAGGGCGCGACCCAAATGGCGAAAAACGGTTTCGACCTCATCACCGTTGCGCGCGCTGGTCAAATACCACTGAAAGTTATGCTCGGTGGCAAAGGCTTCGATCTGCGCTGCCGCCAGTTGACGTTGATCGAGCAGATCACGCTTGTTGCCGGCCAGCACGATGCGGGCATGCGGGCTGATGGAGCTGAGGTCACGCAGATAGGAGCGCAGGCTGTCCAGCGTCGAGGGTCGGGTCAAATCGCACACCAGGATGGCGCCAGCCGTGCCGCGCAGATAGCTGGCCCGCACACGATCGAATTCCTCGCTGCCGGCCAGGTCCCACAGCATCATGGTCATCTCGACCATGTCATCCTGGTGGGGCACCATGACGGTTTTGCGGCTGACTTTGACGCCGACCGTGCTGAGGTAGCGGTCGTCGAACAGGTCGTAGACAAAGCGGCGCACCAGGCTTGTCTTGCCGACGCCGAAATCGCCGAGAAGGCAGATCTTTTTGCTCACAGCTATCATGGTGATTGTTCCCAAATTCCTTTCAGAGAGTCTGCGGGGTCATGCCTTTCTGATGATTTTTCCCGTCAACTTCTTGACAAAGCGCAGGAGTTCGCCCCCAGCGCACGCATCATGGGGGAGATGCAGGGGTCAAGACGGGGACGCGCTCTGCCGCAGGCGCCTGGGATGATTCCTGGACTGTTGACCCAGCGCCGGTTGTGACGAAAACGAGCAGGTCGCCAAACACCCAGCCGGGCAGCCCATCGGTCGAGCAACAAACGTAGTACCATGTGCGCGCCTCGTTGCGTCCGGTGATTTCCACACGCTGAGTCGTGCCGATGTTGCCGATGACCGCGTAGTCCAGGCCAGGCCCGCGGCGCAGATTCAAGCGCACCACGGTGGGCCTGGCGAACACAGGCGGCGTCGGCGTCGGCGTGACTATGGGCGTTGGCGTGGTCGTCGCTGTCGCCGTTGCTGTCGCCGTCGGTGTGTGAGTGGCCGTCGCGGTGGCCGTGGGCGACGGCGTCGGCGACGTGGTGGCCGTGGGCGGTGGCGTCGCCTCGACGTAGATCACGACCGGCTTCGATAGGTTGTTGGCCCACTGCACAACGCTGCGAGCCGCGAGACAGGTGAGCAGCAGACACAAGAACAGGCTGGCGGCCACCCCAATCAGGATGCGTTTCTGGCCGGCAGTCAGTCCCTGCGGCGCTGCCGGCGGCGATTCACGCCGGGCCAGCAGGTCGCGCATCTGCGCCTCCACGGCTGCCAACGGGGCAGGATTGCCATCGTAGTCACGCAGCACCGGTTCATACTGGTTCTGAGTGTCAATAATCAAGCCGCGCAGCGTGGCGCGAAACCCTGGCGGTTCGACGCCATCCACCACGACGGCCAGGTAGGCGTGCTGCGCCGCTTCGATCACAATGCGGCGCTCGCCATACTGAATCTCATCCAGTTCGTCTTCGCTATCGCCGCCGAAGGCATCCTGGGTAAAGTCGCGGATGGCCGTCAACATGCCGCTGATCACGTCCGAATCGCGTGTCTCGGCCGGTTGTGACGACACATACCAGAGCAGCAGACCGCTGGGTCGCTGAATGAGAAAGACCTCAGCCACGGCAAAGGGCAGCGCCTGGCGCAGCATCATTTCGCCTTCAGACACGCCGCCGAGACGCCCGCGCAGGCGCTGCCACACCGACTGTGGCGTCAATGACGTGCGCATCTGGGCATCCACGCTGCGCGCCAGATCACGAATCGCCTCGCTGACCGCGCGCACCACCACCTGCCCGATGATCGGATAGAGCGCCTCGACCATCTCCTCGCGTGCGTCACGAATTTTTTGGCGCAAGACATCGCCCAACACCGGCATGAGGAGCGCAATGAGCGCGTCCTTGTCGGTGACCTGGCGCTCCAGGTCGGCTACCTGTGCGTGCAGGTCGTCGGTGCGCTGCCGGTCGCCGCGCAGGAGAATCTCGCGCAGAAGGTCAGCCGACGTATCCGCTGCCAGCTCTACTTCGTCAGGCGTCGAACTGCTGGCCTGCGCCGGTTCGGTGGGCGCGGATTCGCTCGACAGGTCACCAATGTCCTGCTCAGACCAAGCGGCCATCGCCGGCCGTGCTGACGGGGTTGGCATTACTCACTGGGCACGAGGCCCGTCAAGAGATCGGCCAATGAGCCACCCGTCTTCAGATGCGTACCCAGGTTGACGAAAAGCTCACCCAGGGAGAAACGATCCACCTTCTCGAACGACAGTGCCTGTGCGGTCTGGCGCAGCTCGGTGCGCAGATCGTCATCACCCTGACGCAGGTCGCGACGCACGGCCTGCAGGCGCTTGTTTTGTTCTGCGTCCTGTTCCGTCAACTCTTCATGCATACGGTCAAGTTCCTGCTGCAGCCGTTCCACATCGCGCTGCAGAGACTGAAAGCGCTGTTCGTACTCGCGAATTTGGGGGCCGAAGATGATGTCGCGGATACGATCTGCTTCTTGGGGGGTACTGGCGGCGGTCGGCTGGCTTGCTTTCTGCGTCATGAGATTCTCCCGTGGCTAAGATAAAGTATGGACACCGAATCTAACGAAAACGATTACGCGGAGGTGTGCGTTTGCAGGAAACTGTAGCCCTGCCCGCGATCGGTCACAATGTACATTGGCTTGGTGGGATTGGCTTCGATCTTCTGGCGTAAGCGATAGATATGCACACGCAGGGTGTCTTCGAAGACTTCGTCCAGCGGCCACAAGCGGCGCAGGAGAAAATCGGTGGAGACCGTGTGCCCGGCGTTGCGCATCAGGATGAAGAGGAGCTTGGTTTCTGTTGGGGTCAGGCTGTTGACCTGGTTCTCGACTGTGACCTGTTGATGAGCGAAATCAATCGCCAGGCGCTCATCAATGCGAATGAGGGGATCGAGCGCATAGGCGAAATCACCGATGCGTCGCAGCACGCGTTCGACGCGCGCCACCAGTTCGCGCGGGCTGAAGGGCTTGGTGACGTAGTCTTCGGCAAAATACTGAATGCCGCGGATGATCGTTTCTTCTTCATCCACGGCGGTCAACAGGATCACCGGAAAATCGGTGAACTGCTGCACGGCCTTGCAGAACTCGAAGCCATTCATGCCCGGCATGTTGATGTCAACGATGGCAAGATGAGGCAACCCGCGTTGGGCAATGACCTCAAGTGCAGACTGTCCTGAGGTTGCCGCGACCACTTCGTAGCCGGCATACTCCAGGCGGTCCTTGACCAGGCGCAGAATGGCCGGATCATCATCAACGACCAGGATGCGTTGCGTGCGGTCGAGTGAACGCTCTTCCATGATGGTTCCTTCAGCGGTCTTCCTTCAGCGGTCTTGCTTCAGCGGCCCTGCTTCGGCGACCTTCTCTGAGCGTATGTGCGCAGCCCGGTAACCAAACAGGCCAACATATCATCATTTTAACATGTCAACCCCAGTTGGGCAATTCACTTCCGAAGGCCGCGCCCGCCATTTTTCTCACACCTGGAACTCACCGTTCTTGTAGAAGAGATCGCCGTCCACCCAGATTTCGCTTTGCTGGCGCATGTCGCAGATGAAATCCCAGTGGATGGCCGAGATGTTGCGGCTGCCCGCCTCGGGAAATCCGCGCCCTACGGCCATGTGCATGGTGCCGCCGATCTTCTCATCGTAGAGGATGCTCTTGGTGAAGCGTTTGATGCGGTAATTGGTGCCGATGGCCCACTCGCCCAGGAAGCGGGCGCCGGCGTCGGCGTCGAGCTGACTGAGCAGAAAGGCTTCGTTTTTGCGCGCTGTCGCCTTGACGATCTTCCCCTGTTCGAAGTAGAACTCCACATCCTCCACCTCGCGCCCCTCGCGAATGGCGGGATAGGAGAAACGCACCCAGCCGTTGACCGAATCCTCGACCGGGCTGGTGAAAAGTTCACCGGCCGGCATGTTGTGGCGGCCGTAGTCGTTGATGAAATCGCGGCCGGCGATGGACAGAGTCATCTCTGCGTTCGCGCCTTTGATCACTATCTGCTGGCGACCCCTGAGCCATTCAACCCAGTGTTGCTGGCGGTTGAACACCTCACGCCAGGCCTGCACGGGGTCGGTCTGGTCGGCGAAGGTGGTGCTGTAGACGAAATCCTCATACTCATCCAGGCTCATGTCGGCCTCTTGGGCCAGGGCCGGGCAGGGGTATTGGGTGCCAACCCAGCGCAGGGAGCCATCGGCCGAGCGCTGCATGTAGGTTCCCATCAGCTCACGCCGCGCCCGCTGCTGTAACTGCTGTCGCAGGGGATCCACCCCACTGAGCGCGCGCGTATTGTCGGTGGCGCCGAGCACGATCAGGGCATCGGCATTCTCCAGGGTCATGCGCTCCATGGGCGAGATCCATTCGAGCTGCGCGTCGTTGGCCCCGCGCAGCAGGATTTCGCCCAACTGGCTGTCGCTGAGGACCGCGGTGGGGTTGCCGCCGGCACGCAAGATGCGCCGCGTCACGGCGTGCAACAGCGGCAAGGCCAGGATGTGACTGCGTACAACCACCCAGTCTCCCGGCTGCACGTCAATCGAAAAGTCTACCAGGATCTCGGCCAGTTTCTCGACTCGCGGATCTGCCATGCTTGTGTCTCGCTTTCGTCTTATGGAGTGGAGAGGAGTCTACACGGGAAAGGGGTTTCGTGTCAAATGGCGCTGCGAACCGAGAGACCGGGTGCGAGCGGCCTCACCTCAACCCCCGGCCCCTTCTCCTCTCCGCACAACGGAGAGGAGAAGGGGGGAAGAGGGCGGCCTCACCTCAACCCCCGGACCTTTCTCCTCTCCGCACAACGGAGAGGAGAAGGGGGGAAGAGGGCGGCCTCACCTCAACCCCCGGCCCCTTCTCCTCTCCGCACAACGGAGAGGAGAAGGGGGGAAGAGGGCGGCCTCACCTCAACCCCCGGCCCCTTCTCCTCTCCGCACAACGGAGAGGAGAAGGGGGGAAGAGAGCGGCCTCACCTCAACCCCCGGCCCCTTCTCCTCTCCGCACAACGGAGAGGAGAAGGGGGGAAGAGGGCGGAACGGGGTTGGCGGGGATGTTGTTTTCAGGTCAGGTCAGCGTCGGGTCAGATGAAGATGATCTGTGCGCCTTCGGTCATGTCCATGAAGTCGCTGGCGGTGACGATGTCAATCACGCCATCCACGAAATCTTCTTTTTTCAGCCCCATCATGTCCACCGACATCTTGCAGGCGTAGAGCTTGGCGCCGCCATCCACGAGCATCTGCAAGTATTCGCCCACCGGCGGCGCGCCGACTCCGGCGATCTTCTTCTTCATGATGCTCGTGGCAAAGGCGGTCATGCCGGGCAGCATACCAAGAATGTTGGGAATGCCCAGGTTGCCGGTCTTGAGGCCCATCATGCTCATCTTCATGCTGGTCTTGCCGACCGGGGCCAGTTCCAGCCGGCCCTGCCGGCTCTTGGTAATCATATCCATCCCCCAGAAGGTGAAGAAGATGGTGACATCAATGCCGTTGCCCAAGGCGGCCCAGCCCATGACGAGGGCCGGGTAAGCCATGTCGAGATCGCCCTTAGAACAAATAAACGCTACTTTACGAGTTTCGTCAGCCATGGTAAATTCTCCTTGATTTTCAGTCACGTGAGTAATGCAGTCCCTGATTTTCAGCCACGAATTTCACGAATTGACACGAAGAGTCCCTGAAATTCGTGCTGATCGGTGAAATCCTTGATTTTGCTTTTCAGACGCAGCCCTCAGGCTTGCCCAGGCCGGCAATGCGCGCCACCTTCTTGGCCGGGCCTTTGGGAAACAGGGCGAACAGTTCCTTGGTGGAAACGCCGGTGCCCGTGGTGATCTGGCGCAGCGTGGGCGATTTGCCGCCCAGCTTGGCGGCGCTCTCACGGCAGAAGTCAATCACCTTCCAATGGGCCGCCGTCAGATCGGCAAACCCCTCTTCAACCGCAATCGCGACCGCAATCTCCTTGTTCCATTCGGCGGAGTTGGTCATGAATCCTTCATCGTTGACCTGGACGGTCTTACCAGCAATGGTACGCGTCGCCATACATCTTTCTCCTTTGTCTCTTTGCACACGTGGTGCGCATGAATTCACTCTGGCCGGTTCTCGACCGGGCCGTTTTTCTGCATTCGAATACTTCTGCGAGGTCGCAGATGCCTGATGTTCAATTGACGCTCTGTCCTGCCGGGGACATCTGCTGACCCAGGCTGTGCAGTACCCGCATCGTCAGGGCCAGGCCCCGGCGCACGTTGGGGTCGCGCATCTGACCGAACAGCGAACGGTAGGAAATGCTCACCTCCGCGGCGCTCTCGCTCTCGATGGACGAGACCATGTTGCGGGCGAAGTTCATCACCTCGGGCTGGGTCATCTCTTTGATCGTCCGCAGGATGAGCACGACGTTGTTGCCCAACTGACGCACGTCGTCCTCGCCAAACGAGGTCACGATGTTGTCCATAATCTGCCAGCCGCCCTTGGCAAAGGTGAAATAGCCCTTCCGCTCCAGCGTGGCTAACTCGGTGACGGCCCGGCCAAACGCGGCATCGCTCAGAGGCACGATCGTTTCCGCCAGGTCCATCACGCTTTCCAGTTGGTCGAGCATCTTCTCGATGTTGCGCCCATTGCGCGCCAAGCGCTTGACCAGGCGCAGCAGGTCGTCCAGGCTGACATACTGCTCGACTTCCTCCAACTGCTCGACCGTCAGCCGGTAGACATCATTGACGATCGGCGTCAGATCGCGCATCAGCTCAGTGCGCGACTCGCGCTCACGTTCTGCGCGTTGGGTTTGTTCGGTCAGATAGGCCACCTGGTTCGTCAGGCGGTCCAGTTTTTCGTTCAATGCAAGCAAAGCCTGATCCATGCCGCCCTCCTCAGTTGGACGCGCCGTTGCCGTCCCACTTACCCGCCATGCTCATGCGCGCCGGCAGGGGCAAAGGCTGCCCCTTGAGCAGCAGGTTCCAGTACATCCAGCGGAACATCACCTTGCCCCAGTGGTTCATCTCCGATTCCTGCAGGAGCGAGAAGGGGCCAATCCCGGGCAGCGGGTACTTGCCAGGCAACGGTTCCACATCGTAGTTGAAGTCAATCAGCAGCCCCTTGCCAAAGCCGGATTCGATGAAACAGTTGGCGTGACCATCGAACGTGGGCAGCAGCTCCAAGCCGTCTACATAACGCACGAAGTTCTCGGTGAAGACCTCTACCGCGAAGTGAGCCACGGACCCGGCCTTGGACGCCGGCACGTTCGTGGCATCGCCGAGAGCGAAGATGTTGGGATAGGCATCGGCCAGGAAGGTGTGTTTGTTGACCGGCACGTAATTCAGATCATCCCCCAGACCAGAGCGAGCAACGACATCGCTGCCCATGTTGAGTGGAATACTGACCAGAAGATCATAGTTCACCTCCTGCTCGTCGTAGGCGACAATCTTCTTGGCATCGGTGTCCACATGCTCGATCAGAAAATCGGGCACGACCTTGATGCCCTTCTGCTCCAGGATGTCGCCCAGGTATTTGGATGCAACCGGCTTGGTGAATGCGCCCGGCAGCGGCGTGACCAGGGTCAATTCCACGCGGTCGCGCAATTTGTGCTCGTGGAAGAACCAATCGGCCAGCATGATGAACTCCAGCGGCGCCACAGGGCATTTGATCGGGTTATCCACGATGTTGAGGACCAGACGGCCGCCCGGCCAGTTGCGCAGGAAGCGCGCCAGGGCCACGGCGCCATCCACCGTGTAGAAGTCGTGGATGGACTTGTGCCATTCATCCTCGTGCAGGCCCGGTGTCTGCTCCGGACGAATGTTGGTGCCGGTCGCGATGATCAGGAAATCGTAGTTCAGATAGCGATTGTCCCTGCTGATACGCACCCGGTTGTGCTCCGGCTCGATCAGCTCGATGGGCGAGATAATCATCTCCACGTTGCTCGGGATGAAATCACGCTTGGGCTTGATCACATCGCTCTTGCTGTACATGCCAAACGGGATAAAGAGGAAGCCCGGCTGGTAGTAGTGGGTTTCGTTTTGATCCACAATGGTGATCTTCCACTCGTCGGGGTCCAGCTCACGGCTCAGTTTGTTGGCGGCCATGGTGCCGGCGGTGCCGGCGCCGAGAATGAGTAGTTTCTTCATAGCTCTGCAAATCTCCTCAAGCCAGGGGGCTTATAGGGCGCACAGCGCGCCGATGGCCTGCAAACGGCCGGTGAGCGCCTGGCGGTCTTCAAGGATATGGGAAAAGACATCGGCGATGCGCTGTACAAATTCCAGCGTACGCTCCTGGGCGGGGCGATCCAGGCGATAGACATCGTTCACGTTGGCGGTGATGGAGGCCGGTTCCACATCCAGGCTGGCGGCCAGGGCATTGATTTCCTGGGGCGTGGGCGGCCAGGGCGAGGGCGCAATGCCGCCGATGAAAACCATGCCTTTGAGTTCGTTGCCGGCGCGAATCAGGCCGCGGGCGCAGAGGAGTCCCAGTTCACTGGCCGAAAACTTGGGCTGGAGCGTGGGCGTGCCGGCCAGGTGTTGCCAGGTGCGCACACAGTGCGCCACCCCTTCGGCGTCCTGGATGACTGCGCGGTAGAGGCCGCACGCGTTGCTGACCTGGGTGATGGGCTGGCCCTGCATGTCGGTGATGACCATCATCACGCCCAGGGCTTCGGCGAAGGTGTCCTGGATCATCTGCGCGCAGGCCAGCGGCAGCAGATCGGCCAGGCCCGCCTGGTGATTGTGGCGGCCGGTGGTGGGCAGGGGCGCCGCCGGGTCGGGTGGCGTGGGGATGACGGCCAGCGTCTGGCGATTGGGCACGCCGGCCCAGGGCGCTTTGTGCAAGAGGTGGTCAATGTCCGTCTGCGCAAAACGCCACTGCTTGCCCACACGCACCGCGGGCAGTTGCCCATTCTCAACAAAGCGGTAGATCGTGGTGCGATCCAAGTGCAGCATCTCTTGTACTTGCCTGGTGGTCAGCAGGTCGGCCATGCTCTTGCTCCATATTTCACAATATGAAGCAAGAATACCGCAAGTTCGTTTTGATGTACATGACGCAAATCATACGCATCGAAAGCAGATCAAAGGCTATTCATGGAACTGTTCTTGAGGTATTCGCTGTATCTGATGCATCTGTAGCGTGGTGTTCGTGGGGCGCGGCCATGCCTGGAGAGGAGCGCCTTGAACTGAAGTTCAGGCTGTTATGGGGGAGGAGTGCGGTGGCTTGAGCGGCGGCGCTGTGGCGCGCGGAGTGGGGTATTAGCGCGGGCGCCCATTGAGTCGGCAGAAACGTCGGCCAGTATGAACGCTGTAAACTGTTACTGGAAAACTGCTGCGACAGGGATGGTCGCCGGCCCTACTTCAGCGCAATCTGTGCCGCTTCGTGGGGATACTTGCCGGTAGCAGAGCTGAAGTAGGTGCGAATTTGTGCCATGTCGGCGTCTATGTCGCCGCTGGGCGTTATCACCGGGCCAAAGCCCACAACCTTGCGGCCGTAATCCATGGATACGAGGGCCAACGGCACTTGGGCGCCGCGGGCAATGTAGTAGAACCCGCTCTTCCACGTCTGCAGCTTCTTGCGCGAGCCTTCGGGGGGAACGACCAAGATCAATTTATCGCGACGATTGAAAACGTCTACCAACTGGGCCACCAGGCCATTGGCTTGGCGGCGGTCCACTGGAATTCCGCCCAGCCAGCGAAACAGGCGACCGAAGGGCTGGCGAAACAGGGTATGTTTGCCCAACCAGTGCGCCTCCAACTGCACGGTGAAGACGACGCCCAGCATCACCAGGAAATCCCAGTTGGACGTGTGCGGTGCACCCACAATGACATATTTGGCTAGCGCGGGGGGGCGTCCCTCGACCCGCCAACCGGCCCTGTGCATGAAAAATGTCGCCGGACGCGCCAACGATTTCATCAAGAACGAATTCCCATACAAAGTTCGCTGCATTGCGTGATCTCCCTCTTATGTAATTTGGTCAGTATAACACGCACCCGCTCACCCTACAAGTTTGTGTGTCACCAACCGGCAAGCCGGCAAGACACGGGTTGAATTCTAAACTCATTCGTGTTACAGCAGCGACTCGATCTGCGCCAGCTCCATTTCGCTGAACGTGAGGTTGTCGAGCGCGGCCACGGCCTCTTCGATCTGACGGACCTTGCTGGCGCCGATCAGGGCCGAGGTCATCTGCGAGTGACGCAGCACCCACGCGATCGCCATTTGGGCCATGCTCTGCCCGCGTGCCTGAGCTAGTTTGTTTAGTTGGCGCACCGTGGCCACGCGCGCCGCGCTGACGGTGTCGCCCCAATTGAAGCGGCCGCTGAGCTTTTCCGCACGCGAACCGTCGGGAACCTCCCGCAGATACTTGTCGGTCAAAATGCCCTGATCCAGCGGCGAAAAGGCGATGCAGCCGATACCTTCGTCGGCCAGCGCGTCCAGGAGGCCATCCTCGATCCAGCGGTCGAACATGTTGTAGCGCGGCTGGTGGATCAGACAGGGAGTGCCCAGGCTGCGCAGGATGCCGGCGGCCTGGCGGGTCTGCTCTGGGCTGTAGGTGGAGATGCCGGCATAGAGGGCGCGGCCGCTGCGCACGATGAAATCGAGCGCGCCCATCGTCTCCTCCAGGGGCGTGTTGGGATCGGGCCGGTGGCTGTAGAAGATGTCCACGTAATCCAGCCCCATGCGTTCGAGGCTCTGGTCCAGGCTGGCCACCAGGTATTTGCGTGAACCCCATTCGCCGTAAGGGCCGGGCCACATGAGATAGCCGGCCTTGCTGGAAATGACCAACTCATCGCGGTAGGGGGCCAGGTCTTGGGCCAGGATG